>NZ_JAVFVX010000057.1:0-53237 GCF_033441795.1 Streptomyces sp. ADMS
CGCGCCGTCACCGTCTGCCGCCGCACCGTCCGCCTCATCCTCACCATGCACGGCCACATCCGCCTCACCGACGTCGCCGAACTCCTCGCCACCGAGCTGATCTCCAACGCCGTACGCCACACCAAGGGCCCCGTCGTTCTGCGCCTGCGGATGCGGAACGGCTTCCTGCGCGTCGGAGCGTGGGACGCCGACCCCGAGCCGCCCACGCCGCCGCCCTCAGCAGAGGCGTTGACGCAGCTCACGCACCTGGAGGACGGGCGCGGCCTGGCTCTGGTCAGTTCGTGCGCCGATCTGTGGGGCTGGCAGCCGTTGAGCAGGGGTGGCCGGCGAGGCAAGTACGTGTGGGGTGACCTCGTCGCGGCATAGCGCGTTGATCACGTCGGACAGGAAGGAGAGATGATGGTCGGCTCGTCACACGAGGCGCTGCATCGGATCTTCCAAAAGGATCCGGGCGAAGCAGATCTGGAGGGGCCTGATGACGGCGATCAACTACTTCTGGCGGCACCCGCTGGCGGAGCAGGCGCGCGAAGAGGGCCGGGTCGAGGAGAGGGCCAGAATGACGCTCGGCATTCTGGAGTGGCGCGGTATCCCGGTGCCCGAAGCGGTTCGGGAGCGGGTGCTGGCCTGCACACACCTGGAGCAGCTCAAGACCTGGGCTCAGCGAGCGGTCCATGCGACGGCCGCGGACAACTTGTTCGTAGGTGATGACGATCGAACCTGATGAGTCCGCCGGGAGCATCGCGGACGACCGGACCCCGTGGAAGCTTCCTCCGTACATCTGGCACGAGTCGGCACGCCGAGCATGGCTGGAGGCCGCAGAGCTGGCATTCAGTGAGGGCTTCGAGGAGGGTTTCCGTGCGAGCCTCAGGCAGAGAGTGATCCTTCGCCTCTTCTACTGGCGAGGGATCGACGTACCGGAACCCGTCCGTCAAAAGGTGCGCGCGAGTACGGATCTGGGCCAACTCCGAGTCTGGCGTGACCTCGCCTATGAAGTGAACGACCCGGAGAACCTGTTCGCCCACGACCGGACCGGCCGGACCGACCGGACCGACCGGACCTGATCCGGTCGTCGGGAGGCACGGGTGTCACCGGTTGACCGACTGGATCTCCTGGACGTTGATGTCCTGCGTCGTCTCGAACGTGCCGTTCGGGAGGTCGCCCCCGGTGCCGTCGCTGCCCTGCCAGGTGATTTCCCAGGTGACGGAGGCCTTCAGCTGGTACGGGCTGCCATCGGTGGCGCGGAGGTATGTGATCCCGCACGGTGGTGCCTGGGACGCCTTGCCCGCCGCGTACGGCGTACCGATCGAGCCGTCCTCGTTGATCGTGCAGTCGCCCGAGGCCGGGTAGGTGGTGGCGTCGCGCGTGCCCGGGTCCAGGTGGAGGGCGACAGGCTTGGCCGTCGTCTCCGCCCGTAGGCCCGTGTTGGGGAGCTCGGCGCGAACCTTGACCTCCTGGAAGGTGCCCTTGTCCAGCCAGACCCAGGTGGGCAGGTTGACGGTGGACTTGGCCGCCGGCTTCAGCTGGACCTCGGTCTCGGGGACCTTGATCTTGTCGTAGGCGTACTCGGCAAGCGTCTTCGGGGTCTCGCCCGCGTCGACCCAGAACATGATGCGACCGCAGTCCCACGAATCCGCGTCGCTGGGATCAGGTGCGACCCCGCGCCAGAAGTAGCCGTCCTTGCCGAGGTTGTAGTTCTCGCAGCCCTCGGCGGTGCTGTTGGTGGGCTAGTTCAGCATTGTGTGGGGACTGTGAGAAGCGTGTCGTGGCGGTTGCGAGCGGTCCCGATGCCGAGCAGTGCCGGGACCCTTCATCCACCCCGACCCGGACTTAGTGGTCGGTAATGGCACGTTCCCCGCGTCCGGGAAGCCCCCCCTGCCCGACCCTCCTGCCCGACCCTCCACGCCCGAAATGGGTTCCCGATAGGCTCAGTACACCCCCACATAGGTCTGCACCCCACACGACACGAACCCAGGACACCCGCCATGCCGCGACGCAGCACATCAAGCCGGACGGGAAGCTCGTCGGGAGACCCGTCGGGGCCCAGGAACCGCACTCCGCAGCCCCTGCCGAGGCGGCGGCGCAGCTTCGGTGACTTCGTCAAGGCGTTTCTCGCGTTCGTCGCCCTCGTCGTCCTGCTCGTCGGGGTGCCCTACGCGCTCGCCGTGACGATCGGCTGGCCGTTCCCGGACGGGTCGCCGTCCCTGGACTGGCTGCAGGAAGAGATCACGGTCAACACGTTCCTCGGCGTCCTCGGCGTCGTCGTGTGGATCGCCTGGGCCCAGTTCACCGCGTGCGTGCTCGTCGAAATGAAGGCCGCCCTGTCCGGGGTCGGGATGCCGGGGCGGGTGCCCGGAGCCGGGCCGAGTCAGCTGCTCGCGCGGCAACTCGTCGCCGCGCTGCTGCTCGTGGGTGCCACGGCCGCCTCCCTCACGCCGGGGCTCTCGCAGCTCGGGCACAGCATGGACCAGAACCAGAAGGGCACCGTCGCCTCCGCCCAGGCCACGCCCGGCGGTTCGCTGAGCGGGGTGTTCGCGCAGCAGCAGGAGCAGGCGGCCAGCACCGCCGCCGCGCTCGGCCGGCAGGCCGCCGATGCCGCCAGTCACGCGGAGGTCGGGGGGCCGTCGGTCAAGGCCGAGGACACGAAGTACTACCGGATCCAGCCTCCCGAGGGCCGGCACCACGACTCCCTCTGGGAGATAGCCGAACGGCATCTCGGTGACGGGCGCCGCTACGGCGAGATCTACCAGCTCAACAAGGACCGCGTGCAGCCCG
The DNA here is from genome assembly GCF_033441795.1 of Streptomyces sp. ADMS. NCBI lineage: Bacteria > Bacillati > Actinomycetota > Actinomycetes > Kitasatosporales > Streptomycetaceae > Streptomyces > Streptomyces sp. ADMS. The sequence continues at coordinate 2,773 of NZ_JAVFVX010000057.1, forward strand.
ACGGTTCGCGGCTGTCCGAGGCCAGTCTGATCCGGCCCGGCTGGATCATGCAGATGCCCGGTGACGCCCGCGGCGGCGACCTCGTCGAGATGCCCGGCACCGGCACCAGCGCCAACACCACCGCTTCCGAAGCCGGTTCCACCGTCTCCCCGCAGGTCGCGCAGCAGATCAGCCAGTACGCCCAGACCGGCGACCACGCGCAGAAAGCCGGTGGCGGCAAGCAGGGCGGCACCGCCTCCCTCGACACCCACACCACCCGCATCAGCCTCCCCCAGCAGCGCCCCGCGACCGGCTCCCAGGCCACCCCCGCCGTCCACGGCGAGCAGCAGGCCGCGACCCCGGCCGAAGCCACCGCCGCCGAAGCCGACGCCGGTTTCTCCTTCGGCCTCCCCGAAGCCCTCGTCGGCGCCCCCCTGCTCGCCGCCGGTCTCCTCGGCGCGCTGGGCCGCCGGCGCCGTCAGGCCCTGTGGCAGTCGGCGCTCGGTGCGGTCGGCGGTCGGCGCGGTATGGAGCCGCCCACGCCGACCGGTGCCGCCGCCGACGCCCAGGACGCGCTCATGATCGGCGCCGACCCCGAAGGCGTACGCCTGCTGGACCGCTCGCTGCGTGGCCTCGCGGCCTCCCTCGCCGGCGAGTCCCGCCCGCTGCCCACCGTCTACGCCGCGTGGCTCAGCAACGGTGACCTGCACCTCCAGCTCGCCCAGCCCGCCGGGAAGCCCCCGGCCCCGTGGCAGCTCGGGCAGGACCAGACCTTCTGGCTGCTGTCCCGGACCGACGCCGAGCGGTACGAGGATGTCGACACCGCCGCTCCCTACCCCGGGCTCGTCAGCCTCGGGACCATGGACGACTCGCGCCTGCTGCTCAACCTGGAGTCGGTACCGGGCATCGTCTCCCTGAGCGGCAGCGAGTCCGACCGGGCCGCCGTATTCGCGTCCGTAGCCGCCGAGTTGGCCACCAACGGGTGGTCCGACCGGATGACCATCACCCTCGTCGGATTTGGCCAGGACCTCACCCCCCTCGCCCCCAACCGGCTGCGCCACCTCGACGACATCGAGGCCCTCGTCGAGACGATGGAGGCCGAGACCCGGCAGCGGCGCGGTGCGCTCGGTGCCGCCGGTCACGACTCGGTCCTCACCGGCCGTACCGGGCCCGCCCAGCACACCCGTTGGGCCCCGCACCTCGTCCTCCTCGCCGCCGAACCCTCCGCCGACGACGCCGTCAGGCTCGCCGAACTCGCCGCCGACGCAAGCCGGCTGGGCATCGGATACCTCGTCGGCACCGAGAGTGGCGATCTGCCCGGCGCCGCCTGGGAGATGGAGATCACCGGCGAGGGCAAGCTCCTCGCGCCCCTCCTCGGGCTCGAACTCGACGCCCAGGTTCTGCCCGTCGCCCAACAGCGTGCGATCGTCGAGCTGTTCGTCAACGCCGACCCCGAGAGCACTCCGGACGGGCCGACGACCACGCCCCCCTTCCTCGTCGACATCAGCGAGCAGGGACGGCCGGCGGTGTACGCCCGGCTCGTGGGCCCGTACGAGATCATCGGCCTCGGCACCCCCGACGGGGAGCGCAGCCCGCTCCAACACGAGGCGCTCGCAATGCTGTTGCTGCACCGCGAAGGTGTGCACCCGCGTGTACTGTCCTCCGCGCTCTGGCCGCGCGGTGTCACCGACGACGTACGCGAGGCGCTCCTCGACCGGCTGCGCGTCTGGCTCGGCAACGACCCCGACGGCACGCCCCGCCTCGCCACCGACGCCAACGGGCGGCTCACGCTCGCCAAGTCGGTCGTGTCCGACCTCGATGTGCTGCGCTCCCTCTACCACGAGGCCACGCAGGGCAGGGGCGTCGACAGCCGGGTCGTTCGCGGACGGCTGCTCACCGACGCGCTCGCGCTGGTGCGCGGGCCGCTGCTCGCCGACCGTGCCGAGGGCCGCTACGGCTGGCTGACGCACGAGATCATCGACGCCCAACTCCCGCTGCTGGTAGCGGACATCGGGCTCGCGCTCGCCGAGTTCCACCTGGTGAAGAACCGTGCGGAGCGGGCCATCGAGGCACTCGCCGCCGCGCTCAAGTCCGCCCCCGCCGACGAGCGGCTGTGGCACGAACTCCTGCGCGCCACGCACTCCACCGGCGACATGGACAAGCTCCAGCAGGTCGCCGCCGACCTGATTGGCCGCAGCGGCGCACGCGGCGTGCCGCCCCGCACCGAGGCACTCCTCGACGAGCTGCTGCCCACATGGCGCGACGGCACCGCGGCCGTGGGCTGAGGCCATGACCGACCAGCTGCTGATCGCGGTCGCCGCGCTGTGGGGCGCGGCGGCCGGGACGCTGCTGCCGCGCGTCGCCTACCGCTTCTCCGTCCCGCCCGAGGAGACCTGGCGGGACCGGTGCCCTCAGGGTCACCCCCTGGGCGGCTGGCTGGGCTGGGCACGGTGCGCGAGCTGCGCCGGTACGGGCAGTGCCAGTGAGGCCGCCCGGGACGCGGGCCACCTCGCGCCGGGCGCGGCCGGCCCCTCGTACGACAGGAGTGCGTCGTACGGGCCCAGCACCCCCCTCCTCGCCCTCGCCACCGCGCTTGTCTGTGCCGCCCTCGCCGTCGCGACCGGTACCCGCCCGGAGCTCGGGGCCTGGCTGCTGCTCGCGCCCGTCGGGGTGCTGCTCGCGGTCGTGGACTTCCGGGTGCAGCGGCTGCCCGACCTGCTCACCCTCCCGTGGGCCGCCGCCGCCCTCGTCCTGCTGGGCGTGGCCGCGCTGCTGCCCGAACACGCGGGCGACTGGCTCACCACCCTGTTGGGCGCTCTGCTGCTCGGCGGCGCGTACTTCGTGCTCTTCCTCATCAGCCCCAACGGCATGGGTTTCGGCGACGTGAAGCTCGCCCTGGGGCTGGGGGCCGTCCTGGGCTGGTACGGCTGGGGGAGCGTCGTGCTCGGCACCTTCGCCGGGTTCCTGTTCGGAGGCCTCTACGGCTTGGCCCTGGTCATCGCGCGGCGCGCCGGGCGCAGGACGTCCATCCCGTTCGGCCCGTTCCTGATCGCGGGCGCCTTCGTCGGGCTGCTGATCGGGGCGTACGCGGCCTGACGTGAGGCGTGGCGGGACGCTGACGTAGGCTGGAACGGTCCGCCCCACGCCTTCCGAAGGGACGCCCGGTGACCGAGAACGCCGACCATATGTCGTTTGATGTCACAGCCGTCCTGGACCGTGCCGCCGCAGGCGAGCGGATCACCCCCGAAGAGGCGCTCGTCCTGTACCGGGACGCCCCGCTGCACGCCCTCGGCTCGGCCGCCGACGCCGTGCGCCGCCGCCGGTACGCGGGTACGGAGCACATCGCGACGTACATCATCGAGCGCAACATCAACTACACGAACGTCTGCGTCACGGCGTGCAGGTTCTGCGCCTTCTACGCCGCCCCCAAGGACAAGGCCAAGGGCTGGACCCGCGATCTCGACGACATCCTGCGCCGGTGCGCGGAGACCGTCGAACTCGGCGGCACGCAGATCATGTTCCAGGGCGGCCACCACCCGGACTACGGCGTCGAGTACTACGAGAAGCACTTCGCCGCGATCAAGGCCGAGTTCCCGCAGCTCGTCATCCACAGCCTGGGTGCGAGCGAGGTCGAGCACATGGCCCGGATCTCGAAGGTATCGGTCGAAGAGGCCATCACCCGTATCCACCAGGCAGGTCTCGACTCCTTCGCGGGCGCCGGCGCCGAACTGCTCCCCGCGCGCCCCCGCAAGGCCATCGCGCCCCTCAAGGAGTCCGGCGAACGCTGGCTGGAGATCATGGAGACCGCGCACGGGCTGGGCGTCGAATCGACGTCCACCATGCTCATGGGTACCGGCGAGACCAACGCCGAGCGCATCGAGCACCTGCGGATGATCCGTGACGTACAGGACCGGACGGGCGGCTTCCGCGCCTTCATCCCGTACACCTACCAGCCCGAGAACAACCACCTCAAGGGCCGTACGCAGGCCACGATCTTCGAGTACCTGCGCATGATCGCCATCGCCCGCCTCTTCATGGACAACACCGCCCACATCCAGGGCTCATGGCTGACCACGGGCAAGGAGGCCGGCCAGCTGTCCCTGCACTACGGCGCGGACGACCTCGGCTCGATCATGCTGGAGGAGAACGTGGTCTCCAGCGCCGGCGCCAAGCACCGCTCCAACCGTATGGAGATCATCGACCTGATCCGCAAGGCGGGCCGCGTACCCGCCCAGCGGACCACGACGTACGAGCACATCGTCGTCCACGACGACCCGGCGAACGACCCGGTCGACGAGCGCGTCATGTCCCACATCTCGTCCACCGCGATCGAGGGCGGCACGGCCCACCCCGAGCTCAAGCTCCTCGCCAGCAACTGACCGACTGACCGACTGCCTTACTGACCAACTGGCCTTCCTGTGCTGACGATTCACGCCGCCGACGAGGTGCGTACCACCTGGGACGCGGAGCCGCTGAAGGACGGTGCCGTCGCGGTCGACGGCAACCGGGTCGCCGCTGTGGGCCCGCTCGCCGAGCTGGCGGAACGGTTTCCGGGGGCGAGGGTGCGCCGCTGGCCCGGGGTCCTGGGCCCCGGCCTCGTCCACGAGGGCCCACTCCCGGACGCCCCGACGCCGCGCGAACGCGTGCACGCCGTGCTGAAGGGGGGCGCGGTGGCCCTGGTGGAGGCGTACGTCACCTCACCCGACCTCCGCTCGGCCGCCGAACGCAATGAGGTTGTCCTACTCCGCCACCCGCGAACTCCGGCGATCGTGGAGGGCGAGCGGGCGGACCTGGCCGTATTCGACGAGGGCGGGCAGTGCCTGGCAACGGTATGCGCAGGACGCCTGATCCACAGACGCCGGTGAACAGTCAGGGGCGCGGGTAGCCGCGCGACAGGCCCCCACGCACCCGCACCCGGCAAACAACCCCTCTCACCCCGAAAAAGCCACCCCAAAAGCCCCCGCGTCCTGAGAAACCCCACTGCAATCAGTCGCCGCATCATCGGAAGCGGTAATCCCCTCCGCACACTCCTGGTCCCGGAATGTCGACCACATCGACACCCACGCAATCCCTTTCTCTTCCGCGAACGCCCGCACCTCCGCCGCGTCCGCCAGAGAAAACGTCTCGTTGTCGACGTCGTTCACACCGATCATCGACGTCAGAGCCATCCCCCGCCATGCCCCCTCCTCCGACAGCCCGAAGATGTCGGCGAGTTGATCGTGCGTCGCGGCGGCCGAGGCGAGTGCGTACTCGCCCATGTCACCGGAGTGCTCGCTGCTGTAGTTCATCGTCATGATGTTGACGGTGGACACCTGCACCGAGTTGTTGTTGGCCGAGTCGAGCAGGGTCACGCTGTCGTCGTCGAGGCCGGTCGGCATGACCGGCAGTGTGAAGGTGACGCTCAGATCGGTGCGCTCCTTCTGCAGCAGGGCGATCGCTTTCGAACGCAGCTCGATGGAACCGGAGTCGGTGAGAGCGTCGCCCTCGACATCGAAGTCGGCCTGGGTCGAACCGGACGCGTCCAGGGCCGCGCCGTAGGCCTTGGCCAGCGCGGACGCGCTGTCGCAGACCTCCGCCAGCTCCTTGCCGGAGGCGCCGCCGAAGGAGACGCGGACCGAGCCACCGGTCGCCGTCAGCTTCGCTGTACGGGACTTGACGGCCGAGTCGCCGATGGCCGTCGTACCGTTCCACTTCGGCGTGCACGTCGTACCGTCCGAGATCACGAACGCGAGGTTGTACGTCGTCGGTGAGCCGGCGCTGTCGTTGTCGGACGCCTCGGTGGCACTGACGTAGGGGGCGAACGCGGTCGTCGAGGCCGTGTCCGCCGAAGGGGAGGCGCTCGGCCGGGCCTGTTCGGAAGTGGCCTCGGACGCGGTGTCGGAGCCACTGTCCGCATCGCTGTCCGAGCCCGACGAGCACCCGGCGCAGGCCAGCGCCACCAGACATGTGAATCCGATGGCCGACCTCAGAAAACGCCTCATCGCGCATGCACCCGCTCTCGTGATTTCCGTCTCAGGATGGAAACGAAGTGTGATTTCGAAGTGGATCCGGAGTGGAAAGGTCTCACACGAGCCTGTCCTTCATGAGAACAGTGAACACACAGCGCGCTCATGGATGGCGCCCCACGAAGGGCGCGAATGGGGCGAGTTGGCGGGACAATCAACTCCTTTCCATTGAGGGTCGGCCGCGCAGGCTTCCAGGGAATCTCTCAGAAGATGCACAGGTTAAGGAGTTTCTCATGGGCGTCTCACATGAGAACCAGAGTTTCAGTCACATAAAGCCCTCCTAATGTCCGGGGAATGCATTCCGAGCCTGCCATCGAAAACTGTGCCGAGAGCCGCGGCCGTCGCCGCGAGAGCGGCAACGGGTCCGACGGGTCCGCAGCGGGTCCCGTGTTCGTTGACAACTCCGGCCGCCGGGCGAAACTGCTCCGCCGGTTCGGCACCTTCCTCGGTGTCGTCTGTCTTGGGTATGCCGTCGTGCTCGGCATGGCCTTCATGGGCTGGGGCACGTCGCTCACCCCGTCCTCGCTGCTGCCCTTCGGCGGCGGCCCCGGCGCCAACCAGGGCCCGGGAGGCAACCAGCAGCCGCAGGGCGGCTTCGGGGCGGCCCCGTCGGGCGCTCCCACCGGCGCCGCCACCCCGCCCGCCAGGCCCTCCGGCACCCCGCCGACGGGCGTCGCCACGGGCGAGCCGCCCGCTTCGGCACCGACCGCCACCGCGTCCGCCTCCGCGGCCGCCAACTGACCGGAACGCAGCCACCACATGACTACGACGACCACCTCGCGCGGCCGCAGGCGCGCCCCCTCGAAGGTGCAGCGGGCCGCCGGCAAGGCCGCGGCGCTGCAGAAACCGCGAGTCATCCTCGCCCTGCTGCTCCTGCTCGCGCTGACCAGCGTGATGCTGCTCGACGGCTATCTGCGCGCGGAGGTCGGCGGCGACCAGCGTGTACGCACCGGGGCCAGCTCCAGCGCCGTCCCCGACACGGTCATCGACGGCGGGCCGATCCTCTCCTTCCGCAACGGGCAGGCCGTGAGCCAGTCCGTGCCGGAGAAGACCATCGCGCTCACCTTCGACGACGGTCCCAACCCCACCTGGACGCCCCAGGTCCTGGAGATCCTGGAGGAGTACGACGTCCCAGGCACGTTCTTCGTGGTCGGCTCGATGGTGTCGCGCTACCCGAGCACCGTGCAGACGATGGTCGAACAGGGCAACGAGATCGGCATCCACACCTTCACGCACGTCGACCTCTCCTACCAGAGCGACGCCCGGGTCAACCGCGAGATGCAGCAGACGCAGCTCGCGCTGGCGGGCGCGGCCGGCATCACGACGACGCTGTTCCGGGCGCCGTACTCGTCGGAAGCGGACGCCATCGACAACTACAGCTGGCCCGTCTACGAGAAGCTCGGCGAGGAGGGCTACACCAGCGTCTTCGTCGACACCGACAGCGACGACTGGAAGCGGCCCGGCGTCGCGAAGATCATCAAGTGGGCCACACCGGAGGACGGCAAGGGCGCCTCGGTGCTCTTCCACGACGCCGGCGGCGAGCGCTCGCAGACGATCAAGGCGCTGCCGACGTACATCGAGAAGATGAAGGCCGCGGGCTACACCTTCACCACCATCAGCGGCGCGATCCAGCAGCAGGAGCCGAGCGCGCAGCAGGCGGCCAGCGGTGCGGGTGCCGGTGCGGGCGCGGGTGCTCCGGGTACCGCCGAGGGCCAGCAGCCCGGCGGCGCACCGACCGGGCAGCAGGGCGACGGGCAGCAGGGCAGCGGCCAGCAGGGCAGCGGTCCGGGAGGTGGTGGGGCGTCGAACCTCCAGGCCGCCCACCGCACCGCCACCGGTGCGACCCTCTACGAGGGCAAGGCACTCATCGCGGCCGTCGCCGTCGCCGAGTGGGCCGTACCGGGGCTGGCAACCGGACTGGCGGTGGTCGGCTTCGCCGTCATGGGCCGGTTCGGGATGATGCTGATCCTCGCCCGCCGCCACTACCGGCAACGCAACCGGAAACGCGGCAAGGGCGGAAGGTTCAGCTGGGGGCCCACGGTCACCCGGCCGGTGACGGTGATCGTGCCCGCGTACAACGAGAAGGAGTGCATCGCCAACACCCTAGAGTCGCTGGCGAGGAGCACCCACCCGATCGAGATCATCGTCGTCGACGACGGCTCGGACGACAACACGTCCCAGATCGCGCGCGACGCGGCCCTCTCCTTCGGCATGACGAACGTCCGGGTCATCCGCCAGGAGAACGCGGGCAAGCCGGCCGCCCTCAACAACGGTGTACGCAGCGCGAGTTACGACATCGTCGTGATGATGGACGGCGACACCGTCTTCGAACCGGACGCCGTGCACCAGCTCGTCCAGCCCTTCGCCGACCCCGAGGTCGGCGCGGTCGCGGGCAACGCCAAGGTCGGCAACCGCAACACGATCATCGGCGCCTGGCAGCACATCGAGTACGTGATGGGCTTCAACCTCGACCGCCGCATGTACGACCTGCTGCGCTGCATGCCCACCATCCCCGGCGCGATCGGCGCGTTCCGCCGCGACGCGGTCCTGGAGGCCGGCGGCATGAGCGAGGACACGCTCGCCGAGGACACCGACATCACCATCGCGATGCACCGCGCGGGCTGGCGGGTCGTCTACCAGGAGCACGCCAAGGCATGGACGGAGGCGCCCGGTTCGCTGAAGCAGCTGTGGAGCCAGCGCTACCGCTGGTCGTACGGCACCATGCAGGCCCTCTGGAAGCACCGCAAGTCCCTTACGGACAAGGGCCCGTCGGGCCGCTTCGGCCGCGTGGGCATGCCGCTGGTGGTCATCTTCCAGATCCTCACGCCGGTCTTCGCCCCGCTGATCGACGTGTTCACGGTCTACTCGATGATCTTCGTCGACTTCCAGGCGGCGATCCTGGCCTGGCTGGCGGTCCTGGGCATCCAACTCGTCTGCGCGGCCTACGCGTTCCGCCTGGACCGCGAACAGTACCGGTACCTGCTGATGATGCCGCTGCAGCAACTGGCGTACCGCCAGATGATGTACCTCGTCCTGATCCACTCCTGCATCACCGCCCTCACCGGCGGCCGCCTGCGCTGGCAGAAACTGAAGCGCACGGGCGAGGTAGGCACCCCGGCGGGAGCGAGCTGATGAGCTGGGGGACGGATCAGCAGGGTCACGGCCCCACCCATGGCTACGGCAACGACCATGGCCATGGGTACGAGTACGGGCAACAGCCGTACCCCCAGCAGTACGTCGGCCACCGACAAGTCTCCTACGAGCAACCGGAGTACGTGGCGGAGCCGCAAGCCGCCACCAGCCTCAACGCCACCAGCCCCAGGGCCACCAAGGAGACCGAGCTCCCGCCGACGGCGAGGAAACCGGCGGGCCGCGACCGCTACTTCGACACGCTGCGCGCCATCGCCCTCGTCCGCGTCGTCACGTACCACACCTTCGGCTGGGCCTGGGCCGGCATGGTGTTTCCCTCCATGGGCATCATGTTCGCCCTGGCCGGCACGCTGATGGCGAAGTCCCTGGAGCGTCCCGCCCTCAGGGTGATCAGGAGCCGGGTCCGCCGGCTCCTGCCCCCCTTCTGGTTCTGGGGCTTCTTCGTGATCCTCGCGATGATGGTCCACGACTGGATGCCGGGCTGGCAGATCGTCTTCTGGGTCGTGCCGATCGGCGACCCGCCGGGCAACGCCTGGGGCGAGCAGGCCTGGGAGATCCTCTGGTACCTGCGCACGTACCTCTGGTTCGTCCTGCTGTCCCCACTCCTGCTGAGGACGTTCCGCCTGGCCCCGTCGGCCGTACTGCTCCTCTCCCTGGCCCCGATCGTGGTGTTCCACTCCCTCTGGGAGCCCCCGGACAACCGCTTCGGCAACGGCCTCACCGACCTGGCCACCTTCCTCTTCTGCTGGGTCCTCGGCTTCGCGCACCGCGAGGGCGTCCTGCGACGGCTCAAGCCGGCGCTGGTGGTTCTGCTCTCCCTGGCCGCCATCGGCTTCGGCGGCTGGTACGCCTTCACCCACCAGGCCGAGACGGGCTCCTACGACCTCGACGACATCCCGCTCGCGCAGGCGTTCTGGTCGGCGGGCTTCGTGACGCTGCTGATGTACGCGAAGGCGCACTTCGAGATCGACTTCGCGGGGCTCACCCGTTTCAAGCGACTCGACCGGATCGTGACGATCTTCAACGCGCGCGCCGTCACGCTCTACCTCTGGCACGAGATCGCGCTGGTCCTGGCCGTCCCGCTGATCGACCGGTTCTGGAACATCCCGGCCTTCGAGAAGTACCTGCCGCTGGAGAGCCAGTGGTTCATGTTCGGCATCGGCTGGATCCTGACAGCCGTGTTCGTCCTGCTGTGCGGCTGGGTGGAGGACGTGGCCGGCAAGAAGAAACCGAAACTGTTGCCGTAGGCAGCCGGGTGGTGCGATGACGGGCCGGGCGCTTCTGGTACGCCCGGCCCGCGCCCGTGCCGCCGGGAGGCCGTGAGGTACTTACTGCCACAATGGGCACGTGACCCGCGCATCCCTGAACAAGCAGCCGCACGAAGTCGCCTCGATGTTCGACGACGTGGCGGAACGGTACGACCTCACGAACGACGTGCTGTCGCTCGGACAGGACCGCGTGTGGCGCAAGGAGGTCGCGAAGGCGGTCGACGCCCGCCCGGCGCAGAAGGTCCTCGACCTGGCCGCCGGTACGGCAACGTCCTCCCTCCCCTTCGCCCGCACGGGCGCGTACGTCGTCCCCTGCGACTTCTCCCTCGGGATGCTCAGGGTCGGCAAGCGGAACCACCCCTGGCTGCCCTTCACGGCGGGCGACGCCACCAGGCTGCCCTTCAAGGACGACACCTTCGACGCGGTGACGATCTCCTTCGGGCTGCGCAACGTCCAGGACACCGGCGCGGCGCTGCGCGAGCTGTACCGGGTCACGCGCCCCGGTGGACGGGTCGTGATCTGCGAGTTCTCGCACCCGACCTGGGCGCCCTTCCGCACGGTGTACACGGAGTACCTGATGCGCGCCCTGCCCCCGGTCGCGCGCGCGGTCTCCTCGAACCCGGACGCGTACGTCTACCTCGCCGAGTCCATCCGCGCCTGGCCCGACCAGCCGGCCCTGGCCGAGCTGCTGCGCGACGCGGGCTGGTCGAAGCCGGCCTGGCGCAACCTGACGGGCGGCGTCGTCGCCCTCCACCGCGGCTTCAAGCAGCCCTGACCGTCACTGTCCTGCGCCGGCCGGTGACCTGATCGCCTCGAACGTGTCCCCGGGCCGGTCGAGTTCGCGCTCCGGCCCACCCCTGGGTGGCTTCGGCACCCGAGGTTCACGCACCCCAGCGCCCCCGCCGCCTTCCCCTCCCCGAAGTCGAACCACACGGTGACGACGGCACCGCCCGGTGTCGCGACACCGGGCGGCGCATACTGCGGCACGACGTAGTCGACGACGGCGAGAGGGAATTCGGGCCGGTCGGGCGCGGCGAGCAGCACCCCGTGTGCCCCGGCCCTCTCGCGCGCGTCCACGGCCATCAGGCCGACGGGCTCCGATACGCGTACTTCGGGTGTGTTGCGTGTTGTGTGCACTGACGTCACCCCCAGCGGTACCGGCGGAGTAACCCCGGCCGCGTACCGCCCGGAAGCGCTGAGTGCTTTTTGCGCCAGACGGTCACTTTCCGTAACGTATCCCGGTCACAGATCAAGCCGATAGCAGTGCCCCACCTGTTCCGCAGCCGGCGTCGTGAAGACCTCGGCGAGCCGCATGCCCAGTCGCCGGGTGACCGCGATGGACCGCTCGTTCCGGGCGAGGACCATCGCGACCACACTGGGCACTCCCGCCGAACGCACCCGGTCCAGCGTCAACCCGGCCGCCGCGGTGGCGTACCCCTGGCCCCAGTGGGCCCGCCCGAGCCGCCAGCCGATCTCGATCTCCCCCTTGGGTCCCCAGTCCTGCGGCCATGGCTGGGCGCCCGTGAAGCCGATGACCTGGTCCGACTCGTCGAGCATGGTCCACAGGCAGAACCCGTACTCGGCGTCGTGCCGACGCTGGCGGGCGGTGAGTTCCTCGTAGACGGAAAGTTCCGCCGACCTGCCCCCGTGGAACTCCATGACATCGGGGTCGTCGAAGACCCGGTGCCAGGCGAAGGCGTCCTCGTCGGTGGGAACACGCAGGCGTACTTCGGGGAGCGGTCGGTTCACGGGGCAGCCCTTCAGCCGGGTGATCAGTACTGCTGAATAGACTGCCCATGTCCAGTGCCGGTCGGCACGCAGATTCACAAGTCCTGGGGAGAACCCGCCGTGACCGAGCCCCTCTCCGAAAACACCGCCGATGTCATCGTCGTCGGGGCCGGGCCAGCCGGTTCCACCACCGCCTACTACCTGGCGAAGGCCGGACTCGACGTGCTGCTGCTGGAGAAGACCAGCTTCCCGCGCGAAAAGGTCTGCGGTGACGGCCTGACCCCCCGGGCTACCAAGCAGCTCGTCGCGATGGGCATCGACATCTCCGAGGAGGCCGGCTGGCTGCGGAACAAGGGCCTCCGCATCATCGGCGGCGGCGTCCGCCTCCAGCTCGACTGGCCGGAACTCGCCTCCTTCCCGGACTACGGCCTCGTCCGCAAGCGCGACGACTTCGACGAGCAACTCGCCCGCCAGGCCCAGAAGGCGGGCGCGCGCCTGTACGAGCGCTGCAACGTCGGCGCCCCGATCACCGACGACCGCACCGGCCGCATCACGGGCGTGCACGCGAAACTCGGTGAGGACAAGCGCGAAGTCACCTTCCAGGCCCCGCTGGTGGTCGCGGCCGACGGCAACTCCACCCGCCTGTCCCTGGCGATGGGCCTGCACCGCCGTGAGGACCGTCCGATGGGCGTCGCGGTCCGGACGTACTTCACCTCGCCGCGCCACGAGGACGACTACCTGGAGTCATGGCTGGAACTCTGGGACCGGCGAGGAGCCGAGGACCGCCTGCTCCCCGGCTACGGCTGGATCTTCGGCATGGGCGACGGCACGTCGAACGTCGGCCTCGGAGTGCTCAACACCTCGGACTCCTTCAAGGAACTGGACTGGCGTGAGGTGCTGAAGGCCTGGTGCGCGTCGATGCCGGAGGAGTGGGGCTACACCCCCGACAACATGACCGGCCCGATCCGCGGCGCCGCCCTCCCCATGGCCTTCAACCGCCAGCCCCACTACACGAAGGGCCTGCTGCTCGTCGGCGACGCCGGCGGCCTGGTGAACCCGTTCAACGGCGAGGGCATCGCCTACGCCATGGAGTCCGGCCAGATCGCCGCCGACGTCATCGTCCAGGCCCACGCGAGGGCCACCCCGGCCCAGCGGGAGATCGCGCTCCAGCGCTACCCGCGCGTGCTCAAGGACACCTACGGCGGCTACTACACGCTGGGCCGCGCCTTCGTGAAGCTCATCGGCAACCCGAAGGTCATGAAGATCGCGGCCGAACGCGGTCTGACCCACCCCTTGTTGATGAAGTTCACCCTGAAGATGCTGGCCAACCTGACCGACCCGACGGGCGGCGACGCGATGGACCGGATCATCAACGGCCTGAGCAAGGTGGCCCCGAAGGCGTGATCAGGCCGAGCTTGTCAGGAGGTACGTGATCAGGAGCTGAGGGCCTCCTGTCTGGCGGCCCGTCGCGCGAACACCGCCTCGCGACGGTCCGCCACCTGCCGCAGTGCGTCCTTCCGCTCCCGTGCGGTGAGCCGGTCCAGATACACGTGCCCGTTCACATGGTCGGTCTCGTGCGCCAGACACCGGGCGAAGTACCCCGTCCCCTCGATCACCAGAGGGTTCCCGTCCTGATCCAGCCCACGCACGACGGCCCGATCCGGGCGGGGTGCGTCCATCACCGCCCCCGGCACGGACAGGCACCCCTCGCCCTCGTCGAGGAGGCGCCGGTCGCCTGCGTCGAGCGGCTCCAGCACCGGGTTGACGACATGCCCGACATGCCGGACACCGTCGTCGTCCGGACAGTCGTACACGAACAGCCGCAGACCGACGCCGACCTGGTTGGCCGCGAGCCCCGCGCCGTCAGCGACATGCATCGTCAGGAACATGTCGGAGATGAGCGCGGCGAGTTCGGGCCCGAACTCGGTCACGTCCCGGCACGGCCTGTGCAGGACCTCTTCGCCCACTTCGGTGATCCGCCGCACGGCTCCACGCAGTGCCTCGGGTGTGAGCCGCGGATACGAGTCGACGGGCCTGCCCTGTACGAAGACACGAGGCATCGCTGTCTCTCCTTCTGCTGGGTGAAGTACTGAGGAAGTACTGGGGCCTCAGCCTCACACAGCGCCCCCCGGAGGGGGCGGAGAAGGGCCGCTGCCCACCAGTGGCAGCGACCCTCACGCACGAGTCCTCAACGATCCGCTCAGAGAACGCGTACCGCACCCGACGCCGGGTACCCGGACAGGTCCTGCACGACAACACCCTTGGACGGGTTGGCCGCGTCGAGGTACTGGCCGTTCCCGACGTACACCCCAGTGTGGTAGGCCGAACCCTTCGCACCCCAGTACAGGATGTCCCCGACCTCCAGGTTGGAGAGCGAGACCTCCGTGCCGACCGTCGACTGGTCCTGCGAGACCCGGGGGAGATCCACGCCGACCTGCTTGAAAGCGGCCTGGACCAGGGAAGAGCAGTCCCACGCGTTGGGGCCCGTGGCGCCCAGGACGTAGGCGTCGCCCACCTGCGCGTTGAGGAAGGCGATGACGGTCGCGACGCTGCCGCTGGCAGGAGCGGTGACCTGCGACGTCTCCGAGCTGGATGCGGAGTCGGAGACGGCCAGCGTCGCGCGCTCGGTGGAGCGGGAGACGGCGGCCTCCGCAGCGGCCTTGCGAGCAGCCTCGGCCTTCTTCTTGGCCTCCGCCTTCTGCTTCGCCTCCGCGAGGTCCTTCCTGGCCTCCTGGGCCGCCTTGGCGGCTGCGGCGTCACGCTCGGCCTGGAGCGCGTAGTTCGCGGCGGCCTGCTGAGTGGCGTCCGCGGACTCGGCGATCTGAGTGGCCAGGTCGGCCGTGAGGGTGGACAGTTCGAGTGTCTGCGTCACGGGTTCGGCGGCGTTCGCCGCGCTGGACGCACCCGCCACTGCCAGGGTGCTGAGAACGCCACCGGCGACTCCGGCGCGCATGGCCAGCGACGAGTTGCCGGCACGCCGGGGCTTCCGGTGGCTTCGTATGTGAGCGGTAGCGGTGTGGGACATGGGTACTAGCGGTACCAGCGACTCCTCCATACCTTCAAGAAACGTGTGGTGCGCCACAGTTGTTCAATCGGGCCCCCAAATTCCCGGACTGTCACTCTTTATTGACGCCGTAACGGGCATTGCGGACACAGCTGATCATGCCTGTGATCATGCGCTTTCATCGGTACGCCCGAATTGCCCGCTGCCTACCATCGGTTGCGGTCCGTGGCCAACCCCGGATCTTCACAGGTCTTCACGGATGTGGCACAGGTCACGGAACGGTCACCGCACGGGGTGCGTCCCGCGCGGAGATCGTCGACCGCGACCGCTAGTGAACGCGTGCACGCACGTACGGCCGTCCACATTCGCCACTCACGCCCCATCGGTGTGTGAACGCGCTTGACTGCCGAGCGGTCCTGTCCATCGCCAATTTGCATGCAGAAGAAGTCTCTTGATATGGAGATGACGCTCGTGACCTGCGGCGACTGGAGGCAATGTCACCTCTGGTGATCGCGTGGACGCTTCGAGTGTGAAGATCACCGCTCATCCGACTTCATGATCGTTCGTCAGGTGGTGGAGATCACAAAGGTTCGGCAATACCCCGTGTCGCAGATCACAGACCGGCGGGCATAGGATGCGGGGCAGTTGGGCTTGTGACCTGCTTCACATGTTCGCGATCTTCGTCGAGACGGGCGGGGTTCGCGGGCGGACGCGGCGGGAAGCGCCGGCCCATGCAATCGCCAGCAGTCAGTGCCGACTGAGAGGAGCGAGGAGCGGTGAACGCCTATGCGCCCATCCTCGTACTGGGAGCCCTCGGGGCAGGCTTTGCGATCTTCTCCGTGATCATGGCTTCGATCATTGGCCCGAAGCGTTACAACCGGGCCAAACTCGAAGCCTATGAATGCGGGATCGAGCCGACACCCACGCCGGCCGGCGGTGGGCGATTCCCCATCAAGTACTACCTGACGGCGATGCTCTTCATCGTCTTCGACATCGAGATCGTCTTCCTCTACCCCTGGGCCGTCACCTTCGACGCCCTGGGTGTTTTCGGGCTCGTGGAGATGTTGCTCTTCGTGCTCACCGTCTTCGTGGCGTACGCGTACGTATGGCGGCGCGGCGGCCTGGAATGGGACTGAGGGGCCTCTAAGACATGGGACTCGAAGAAAAACTGCCGAGCGGATTCCTGCTGACCACCGTCGAGCAGGCCGCGGGCTGGGTGCGCAAGGCGTCCGTCTTCCCCGCCACGTTCGGACTCGCCTGCTGCGCCATCGAGATGATGACCACCGGCGCCGGCCGCTACGACCTCGCGCGCTTCGGCATGGAGGTCTTCCGCGGTTCACCCCGCCAGGCGGACCTGATGATCGTGGCCGGCCGGGTCAGCCAGAAGATGGCGCCGGTTCTGCGGCAGGTCTACGACCAGATGCCCAACCCCAAGTGGGTGATCTCCATGGGGGTCTGTGCCTCCTCGGGCGGCATGTTCAACAACTACGCCATCGTGCAGGGCGTCGACCACATCGTCCCGGTCGACATCTATCTGCCCGGCTGCCCGCCACGGCCCGAAATGCTGTTGGACGCGATTCTCAAGCTCCACCAGAAGATCCAGACCTCCAAGCTCGGTGTGAACGCCGAGGAAGCCGCCCGCGAGGCGGAGGAGGCCGCGCTCAAGGCACTCCCCACGATCGAGATGAAGGGGCTGCTGCGATGAGCGACGCGAACAGCACCGGGGCGGACAGGCCGGCCGAAGGGGTCAATCCCGAGAAGGACCTCGCCGCCTCCAACCTCCCCGGCCAGCGCGGCGACGGTGGCGAGGAGGTCCGCGTCCAGCGCGGAATGTTCGGCGCCAACAACGGCGGCGACACCTCCGGATACGGCGGCCTGGTCCGCTCGATCCGGCTCCCCGGAGCCTCGGCGAGGCCGTACGGGGGCTGGTTCGACGAGGTCGCCGACGAACTCGAAGGCGCCCTGGAGGAACAGGGGCTGGTCCCCGAGAACGTGATCGAGAAGACGGTCGTCGACCGCGACGAGCTGACGTTCCACGTCGAACGCGCGTACCTGCTCAGCGTCGCCCAGACCCTGCGCGACGACCCGGCCCTGCGCTTCGAACTCTGCACGGGCGTGAGCGGAGTGCACTACCCGCACGACAAGGGCCGTGAGCTGCACGCCGTCTACCACCTGCGCTCGATCACCCACAACCGGCTGATCCGCCTCGAAGTCAGCGCCCCGGACAGCGACCCGCACGTCCCGTCCCTGGTCTCCGTCTATCCGACGAACGACTGGCACGAACGCGAGACGTACGACTTCTTCGGGATCGTCTTCGACGGTCACCCGGCCCTGACGCGGATCATGATGCCGGACGACTGGCAGGGCCACCCGCAGCGCAAGGACTACCCCCTCGGCGGCATCCCCGTCGAGTACAAGGGCGCCCAGATCCCGGCTCCGGACCAGCGGAGGTCGTACTCATGAGCACGCAGCACGCAAATCCGCGCGAGACCACCGAGGGCACCGTCTACACGGTCACCGGTGGCGACTGGGACGAGGTCGTCCAGTCCGCGGCCCGTGCCGACGACGAGCGCATCGTCGTCAACATGGGCCCGCAGCACCCCTCCACGCACGGCGTGCTCCGCCTCATCCTGGAGATCGACGGCGAGACGGTCACCGAGGCCCGCTGCGGCATCGGCTATCTGCACACCGGCATCGAGAAGAACCTCGAGTTCCGCACGTGGACGCAGGGCACGACCTTCGTCACGCGCATGGACTATCTGACGTCCTTCTTCAACGAGACCGCCTACTGTCTCGCCGTCGAGAAACTCCTCGGCATCGACGACCAGATTCCCGACCGCGCCACCCTCATCCGTGTGCTCCTGATGGAGCTCAACCGGCTGTCCTCGCACCTCGTGTGCATCGCCACCGGCGGTATGGAACTCGGCGCCACCACGATCATGATCTACGGATTCCGTGATCGTGAAATGATTCTCGACATCTACGAGCTCATCACGGGCCTGCGGATGAACCACGCGTACATCCGCCCCGGCGGACTCGCCCAGGACCTGCCGCCCGGCGCGGTGGACCACATCCGCGAGTTCGTGAAGAAGATGAAGAAGAACCTTCCCGAGTACGACAAGCTCGCCACCGGGAACCCCATCTTCAAGGCCCGTATGCAGGACATCGGCTACCTCGACCTGGCCGGCTGTATGGCTCTCGGCGCCACCGGCCCGGTCCTGCGCTCCACCGGCCTCCCGCACGACCTGCGCAAGAGCCAGCCGTACTGCGGCTACGAGACGTTCGACTTCGACGTCCCCACCGCCGACTCCTGCGACTCCTACGGCCGCTTCCTGATCCGCCTGGAGGAAATGCGCCAGTCGCTCAGGATCGTCGAGCAGTGCCTGGACCGGCTCCAGCCCGGCCCGGTCATGGTCACCGACAAGAAGATCGCGTGGCCCGCCCAGCTCGCCCTGGGACCGGACGGTCTGGGCAACTCCCTGGACCACATCAAGAAGATCATGGGCACTTCCATGGAGGCCCTGATCCACCACTTCAAGCTGGTGACCGAGGGCTTCCGCGTCCCGCCGGGACAGGCGTACGCGGCCGTCGAGTCACCCAAGGGCGAACTCGGGGTGCACGTCGTCTCCGACGGAGGCACCCGTCCCTTCCGGGTCCACTTCCGTGACCCGTCCTTCACCAACCTGCAGGCCATGGCGGCGATGTGCGAGGGCGGCCAGGTCGCCGACGTCATCGTCGCCGTCGCGTCCATCGACCCCGTGATGGGAGGCGTCGACCGGTGACCACCACCCCCGAGGGCGTCAGCCTGGGCATGCCCCAACTGCCCGCGCCCGCTTACCCGGACGACGTTCGAGCCCGGCTCGAAGCGGACTCCCGCGAGGTCATCGCCCGCTACCCGGACTCCAGGTCCGCCCTTCTGCCGTTGCTGCATCTCGTGCAGTCGGAGGAGGGCCATGTCACGCGCACCGGGATGCGGTTCTGCGCGGACATGCTGGGCCTGACCACGGCCGAGGTCACCGCGGTCGCCACCTTCTACTCCATGTACCGCCGGGGCCCCTCCGGCGACTACCAGGTCGGCGTCTGCACCAACACCCTGTGCGCGGTGCTGGGCGGCGACGCCATCTTCGAGACCCTCCAGGAACACCTCGGCGTCGCCAACGGCGGTACCACCGAGGACGGCAAGGTCACCCTGGAGCACATCGAGTGCAACGCGGCCTGCGACTTCGCACCCGTCGTGATGGTCAACTGGGAGTTCTTCGACAACCAGACCCCGGCCAGCGCCAAGCGCCTCGTCGACGACCTGCGCGCCGGCGTGCAGGTCGAACCCACGCGCGGTGCCCCCCTGTGCACGTTCAAGGACACCGCCCGCATCCTGGCGGGCTTCCCCGACACCCGGGACGGGGCTGTCGAGGCGAGCGGCAGCTCAGGTCCCGCCTCGCTGATCGGGCTCCGGCTGGCCAAGGGCGAGAACCCCGGGCGTGTGGTGCACCCCAGGGGCTCCGCCCCCAAGGCCGCGCCGCCGCACGACCCGTCGCCCACCGAGCACCTCAGTTCGCACGACGCGCCGCAGGACACGGCGGCGTCCGACCCCTCCCACTCGGCGGGGCCAGTCACCGAGGAGGGGGAGTGATGACATTGGCACCCGAGATCAACGAGACCAGCCCCGAGAAGCTGCTCGCACCCGTGCTGTCGGCCTTCTGGGACGAGGACAGGTCCTGGAGTCTGGACGTCTACCGGAGGCACGAAGGGTACGAGGGACTCCGCAAGGCTCTCGCGATGACACCGGACGACCTCATCGCGTACGTCAAGGAGTCCGGTCTGCGTGGCCGCGGCGGTGCGGGATTCCCTACGGGAATGAAATGGCAGTTCATTCCTCAGGGTGATGGAAAACCACACTATCTAGTTGTCAACGCCGACGAATCGGAGCCGGGAACCTGTAAGGACATCCCGCTCCTCTTCGCGAACCCGCACAGCCTCATCGAGGGCATTGTGATCGCGTGTTATGCCATCAGGTCTTCGCATGCCTTCATCTATCTGCGCGGTGAAGTCGTGCCAGTGCTGCGGCGCTTGCACGAGGCCGTACGTGAGGCCTACGCGGCGGGCTACCTCGGCAAGGACGTGCTCGGCAGCGGACTCGACCTCGAACTCACCGTGCACGCGGGCGCGGGCGCGTACATCTGTGGTGAAGAGACCGCACTGCTCGACTCGCTCGAAGGCCGCCGGGGTCAACCGCGGCTCCGTCCCCCCTTTCCTGCCGTGGCAGGGCTCTATGCCTGCCCAACTGTTGTAAACAACGTCGAGTCGATCGCGTCGGTTCCCGCGATTCTGCAAAAGGGCAAAGAATGGTTCCGGTCTATGGGCAGCGAGAAGTCCCCGGGCTTCACGCTCTACTCGCTCAGCGGCCATGTCACCAGTCCGGGCCAGTACGAGGCACCGCTCGGCATCACGCTCCGCCAACTCCTCGGCATGAGCGGCGGGATGCGCGCCGGCCACCGGCTGAAGTTCTGGACACCGGGCGGTTCCTCGACACCGATGTTCACCGACGAGCACCTCGACGTCCCTCTTGACTACGAAGGAGTGGGCGCCGCGGGTTCCATGCTCGGCACAAAAGCACTCCAGTGCTTCGA
Organism: Streptomyces sp. ADMS; assembly: GCF_033441795.1. Classification (NCBI taxonomy): domain Bacteria; kingdom Bacillati; phylum Actinomycetota; class Actinomycetes; order Kitasatosporales; family Streptomycetaceae; genus Streptomyces; species Streptomyces sp. ADMS. The sequence continues at coordinate 23,534 of NZ_JAVFVX010000057.1, forward strand.
CGAGACCACCTGTGTCGTCCGGGCGGTCACCCGCTGGACCGAGTTCTACGCCCACGAGTCCTGCGGCAAGTGCACGCCCTGCCGTGAAGGGACGTACTGGCTCGTGCAGTTGCTGCGCGACATCGAGGCCGGCAAGGGCGTCATGTCCGACCTCGACAAGCTGAACGACATCGCCGACAACATCAACGGCAAGTCCTTCTGCGCCCTCGGCGACGGCGCCGCCTCGCCGATCTTCTCCTCCCTCAAGTACTTCCGTGAGGAGTACGAGGACCACATCACGGGCCGGGGCTGCCCCTTCGACCCGGCCAAGTCCACGGCCTGGGCCGACCGCACGGAGGTGAACGCATGACGGTGACCACGAGCGCTCCCTCCGGAGGGGGCGAGGCGGCGGTCCCGCCGGAAGATCTCGTCTCGCTGAAGATCGACGGCATCGACATCAGCGTGCCCAAGGGCACCCTGGTGATCCGCGCCGCCGAGCAGCTCGGCATCGAGATCCCGCGCTTCTGCGACCACCCGCTCCTCGACCCCGTCGGCGCCTGCCGCCAGTGCATCGTCGAGGTCGAGGGCCAGCGCAAGCCCATGGCGTCCTGCACGATCACCTGTACGGACGGGATGGTCGTCAAGACTCACCTCACCTCGCCCGTGGCCGAAAAGGCCCAGCACGGTGTGATGGAGCTGCTGCTCATCAACCACCCGCTCGACTGCCCGGTCTGCGACAAGGGCGGCGAGTGCCCCCTGCAGAACCAGGCCATGTCGCACGGCCAGGCGGAGTCCCGCTTCGACGGCAAGAAGCGGACCTACGAGAAGCCCGTTCCGATCTCCACGCAGGTGCTGCTCGACCGCGAGCGGTGCGTGCTGTGCGCCCGCTGCACCCGCTTCTCCAACCAGATCGCGGGCGACCCGATGATCGAGCTGATCGAGCGCGGCGCGCTCCAGCAGGTCGGCACCGGTCAGGGCGACCCCTTCGAGTCGTACTTCTCCGGGAACACGATCCAGATCTGCCCGGTCGGCGCGCTGACCTCGGCGGCGTATCGCTTCCGCTCCCGCCCCTTCGACCTCGTCTCCTCGCACTCGGTGTGCGAGCACTGCTCCGGCGGCTGCGCCACCCGCACCGACCACCGGCGCGGCAAGGTCATGCGGCGCCTGGCCGCACCCGACGCCGAGGTAAACGAGGAGTGGATCTGCGACAAGGGACGCTTCGGCTTCCGGTACGCGCAGAAGCCCGACCGGCTCCAGACGCCCCTGGTGCGCAACGCCGACGGTGTCCTGGAGCCCGCCTCCTGGCCCGAGGCACTGGAAGCGGCGGCGCAGGGACTCCTCGCGGCCCGCAGTCGTACGGGCGTTCTCACCGGCGGCCGGCTCACCGTCGAGGACGCCTACGCGTACAGCAAGTTCGCGCGCGTGGCCCTCGACACCAACGACATCGACTTCCGCGCGCGTGTGCACAGCGCCGAGGAGGCCGACTTCCTGGCCGCCAGGGTCGGCGGACGCGGCCGCGACCTCGACGGTACGGGTGTCACGTACAGCTCTCTGGAGAAGGCGCCCGCGGTCCTGCTGGTCGGGTTCGAGTCCGAGGAGGAGGCGCCCGGCGTCTTCCTGAGGCTGCGCAAGGCCTGGCGGGGACACGGACAGAAGGTCTTCTCGCTCGCCACACACGCGACACGCGGCCTGGAGAAGGCCGGCGGCACGCTGCTGCCCGCCGCCCCCGGCACCGAGACCGAGTGGCTGGACGCGCTCGGGAGCGGGTTCGGGCTGGAGGAGAGCGGGGCGAAGGCCGCCGAGGCGCTGCGCACCGAGGGCGCGGTGATCGTCGTAGGGGAGCGGCTGGCCGCTGTGGCGGGCGGGCTCACCGCCGCCGTACGGGCCGCTTCCACGACGGGCGCCCAGCTGGTGTGGATCCCGCGCCGGGCCGGGGAGCGCGGTGCCGTCGAGGCGGGCGCGCTGCCGTCGCTGCTGCCGGGCGGGCGTCCGGCGACCGACCCGCGCGCGCGGGACGAGGTCGCCGTCGCCTGGGGCGTGACCGAGCTTCCGCACCGCTTCGGCCGCGACACCGGCCAGATCGTCGAGGCCGCCGCCGGGGGCGAGTTGCAGGCCCTGGTGGTCGCCGGAGTGGAGGTCGCCGACCTGCCCGATCCGGCACGCGCGCGTGAAGCCCTTCACGAAGTGGGCTTCCTGGTGTCGCTGGAACTGCGGCCCAGCGAGGTCACCGAGCACGCCGATGTCGTACTCCCGGTCGCCGCGGTCGCCGAGAAGGCGGGCACCTTCCTCAACTGGGAGGGCCGGGCCCGCCTCTTCGAGGCCGCGCTCAAGCCCGACCAGATGACCCGGCGCCTGGCGCCGTCCGACGCCCGAGTGCTCCAGATGCTGGCCGACGCCATGGACGTACACCTGGGGCTGCCGGATCTGCGGACCGCGCGGCAGGAACTGGACCGGCTCGGCTCCTGGGACGGCGCGCGGGCCGGCAACCCCCTGGAGATCGGTGCCCAGTTGCCGCGTCCGGCCGCCGGAGAGGCGGTCCTCGCCGGTCACCGGCTGCTGCTCGACCAGGGGCGTCTTCAGGAGGGCGACGACGCGCTCGCCGGGACGCGGCACGCCGCACACGCGCGCGTGTCGTCCGCCACGGCCGCCGAAGCCGGTGTCAAGGAAGGCGATCTGCTCGCCGTGACCGGCAGCACCGGGACGGTCGAACTCCCGCTCAGGGTCACCGAGATGCCCGACCGCGTGGTCTGGCTGCCGCTGAACTCCACCGGAGGCGGCGTCGCCTCCGACACCGGGGCGCTGCCCGGCGCACTCGTCCGCATCGGCCCGGCGACCCTCGCCCCCGAGGCCCCCAAGGAGGTGGAGGCATGAGCCCGTACCTCGCCGCTGAAGACCTTTCCATGTTCGGCACCGACCCGTGGTGGCTGGTCGTCGTCAAGGCGGTCTTCTGCTTCGCCTTCCTGATGATCACCGTGCTGTTCTCCATCGTGTGGGAGCGCAAGGTAGTCGCCTGGATGCAGCTGCGCGTCGGCCCCAACCGGCACGGACCCTGGGGCATGCTCCAGTCGCTCGCCGACGGCGTGAAACTGATGCTCAAGGAAGACCTGATCGTCAAGCGCGCGGACAAGGTGGTCTACGTCCTCGCGCCGGTCATCGCGGCCATCCCGGCCTTCATGGCCATCGCGGTGATCCCCTTCGGGCCGGCCGGCAACGAAATCTCGATCTTCGGTCACCGTACGACGATGCAGCTCACCGACCTGCCGATCGCGCTGCTCTACATCCTCGCGGTCGCCTCGGTCGGCATCTACGGGATGGTGCTCGCGGGCTGGAGTTCCGGATCCACCTACCCGCTGCTGGGCGGTCTGCGGGCCTGCGCGCAGATGATCTCGTACGAGATCGCCATGGGCGCCGCCTTCGCCTCGGTGTTCCTCTACTCCGGGTCGATGTCGACCTCGACCATCGTCGAGCAGCAGCACGACCGCTGGTTCGTCGTCCTGCTTCCGGTCTCCTTCATCATCTACGTCGTGACGATGGTCGGCGAGACCAACCGCGCCCCCTTCGACATGCCGGAGTCCGAGGGCGACCTGGTCGGCGGCTTCAACACCGAGTACTCGTCCATCAAGTTCGCGCTGTTCATGCTCGCCGAGTACGTCAACATGGTGACCGTCTCGGCCGTGTCGGTGACGCTCTTCCTGGGCGGCTGGCGGGCCCCCTGGCCCATCAGCACCTTCTGGGAGGGCGCCAACCACGGCTGGTGGCCGATGCTCTGGTTCGTGGTGAAGGTGCAGCTGCTGCTGTTCTTCTTCATCTGGCTGCGCGGCACCCTCCCTCGCGTCCGCTACGACCAGCTGATGAAGCTCGGCTGGAAGGTCCTCATCCCGGTCTCGCTGGCCTGGCTGATGCTCGTCGCGACCGTACGGACCCTGCGCAACGAGAACTACGACTTCGCCGACATCGCCCTCTACATCGGCGGCGGTGTCCTCGCCCTGCTCCTGCTCTCCTTCGTGGTCGACATCTTCCGCGACCGGGGCAGGGCAGCGCAGTCGACCACCGCCGAACCCGTCGCCTTCGACCCGATGGCGGGCGGATTCCCCGTACCGCCACTGCCGGGACAGGAGGCGCCGGCGGTGCCGCGCAGGCGCCCGCGCCGTGAGCGCGAGTTGATTGTCAGTGGCGGGCCGGGCAGTGCTGGTCCCGGGGGACACCCCCGGACCCCCGGCGCCAGTGACGGATCCCTGGATGGAAAGGAGGCGTCCGATGGCTGAGGAGCCAAAGGAGACCGGGCAGACGAAGCCTGGCTTCCAGAACCCCGTGGCCGGCTTCGGCGTGACCTTCAAGGCCATGTTCAAGAAGCGGCTGACCGAGCAGTACCCCGAACAGCAGAAGACCACCGCTCCCCGGTTCCACGGACGGCACCAGCTCAACCGCCATCCGGACGGCCTGGAGAAGTGCGTCGGCTGCGAACTGTGCGCCTGGGCCTGCCCCGCGGACGCCATCTATGTGGAGGGTGCCGACAACACCGACGAGGAGCGCTACTCGCCGGGCGAGCGGTACGGCGCCGTTTACCAGATCAACTACGCCCGCTGCATCCTGTGCGGCCTGTGCATCGAGGCGTGCCCCACGCGCGCGTTGACGATGACAAACGAGTTCGAGCTGGCCGACAGCAGCCGCGCCAACCTCATCTACACCAAGGAACAGCTGCTCGCCGGACTCGACGAGGGCATGGTCGACTCGCCCCACTCGATCTTCCCGGGCACCGAGGAACAGGACTACTACCGGGGGCTGGTCACCGAGGCCGCGCCCGGCACGGTGCGCCAAGTCGCCGTCTCCAAGGGCGAGCCGTATCCGATGGCGGACCCTTCGGGTGCGGCCGAGGAAAAGGGGGTGGGAGCGTGAGCGCGCAACTCGCCGCCTACTCCACGTCCACGGGTGAGGCTGTCCAGTTCTGGGTGCTCGGTACCGTCGCCGTGGCCGGAGCCCTGTGCACCGTCTTCATGAAGAGGGCTGTGCACAGCGCGCTCTGTCTCGCCGGAACCATGATCATCCTGGCGGTGTTCTATCTGGCCAACGGTGCCTACTTCCTGGGCGTCGTCCAGATCATCGTCTACACCGGCGCCATCATGATGCTGTTCCTCTTCGTGGTCATGCTCGTCGGTGTCACCGCCGCGGACTCCCTCAAGGAGACCATCAAGGGCCAGCGCTGGCTGGCCCTGGTGTGCGGTCTCGGCTTCGGCATCCTCCTGACCGCAGGCGTCGGAAACGCCTCCCTGAAGGAGTTCGCCGGCCTCGGCCAGGCCAACGCGAACGGCAACGTGGAGGGCCTCGCCGCCCTCATCTTCACGAAGTACGTGTTCGCCTTCGAGGTCACCGGCGCCCTGCTGATCACGGCCGCCGTCGGCGCCATGGTGCTCACCCACCGAGAGCGCACCGAGCGGGCCAAGACCCAGCGCGAGATGGCCGAACAGCGCGTACGGGACGGCAAGCACCTGCCGCCGCTGCCCGCTCCCGGCGTGTACGCCCGCCACAACGCGGTGGACGTCGCGGGCCTGCTGCCCGACGGCACCCCGGCCGAGCTCTCGGTCATGCAGACGCTGCGTCAGCGCGGCCAGGTCCGTGATGTGTCCGCCGAGGCCATCGGCGGCGTCAAGGCCCTGGAACAGCGCGCCGAGGACCGCCTGGAGCGCACCAACAACGGTCCGGGCAATGGCTCGAACAGTGGGGAGGTGTCGAAGTGAACCCGGTCAACTACCTCTATCTCGCCGCCCTGTTGTTCACGATCGGCGCCACCGGCGTCCTGATCAGGCGCAACGCCATCGTGGTCTTCATGTGCGTCGAGCTGATGCTCAACGCCTGCAACCTCGCGTTCGTCACCTTCTCCCGGATGCACGGCAATCTCGACGGCCAGGTCATCGCCTTCTTCACGATGGTCGTCGCCGCCGCGGAGGTCGTCGTCGGGCTCGCGATCATCGTGTCGCTGTTCCGTTCCCGCCACTCGGCCTCGGTCGACGACGCCAGCCTGATGAAGCTGTAAGGGGTCGCTGAATCGTGGAGAATCTGATTGCGCTGCTGGTGGCGGCGCCTCTGCTCGGAGCGGTGGTACTGCTGTGCGGGGGCCGGCGGCTGGACGCCGTCGGCCACTGGATCGGCACGGCCCTCGCCGCCTGCTCCTTCGTGATCGGCGTGGTCCTCTTCGCCGACATGCTGGGCAAGGACGCCGAGCACCGTGCCCTGATGCAGCACCTGTTCAGCTGGATCCCCGTGGAGGGCTTCCAGGCCGACGTCGCCTTCCAGCTCGACCAGTTGTCGATGACGTTCGTCCTGCTGATCTCCGGCGTCGGCTCGCTGATCCACGTGTACTCGATCGGGTACATGGAGCACGACGAGCGCCGCCGCCGCTTCTTCGGTTATCTCAACCTGTTCCTCGCGGCGATGCTGCTGCTCGTTCTCGCCGACAACTACCTGCTGCTGTACGTCGGCTGGGAGGGCGTCGGCCTTGCCTCGTACCTCCTGATCGGCTTCTGGCAGCACAAGCCCAGTGCCGCGACCGCCGCGAAGAAGGCCTTCCTGGTCAACCGTGTCGGCGACATGGGCCTGTCGATCGCCATCATGCTGATGTTCACCACCTTCGGGACCTTCGCCTTCGGGCCGGTCCTCGAAGCCACCGGTGAGACGAGCGAGGGCAAGCTCACCGCCATCGCCCTGATGCTGCTGCTCGCGGCCTGTGGCAAGTCCGCCCAGGTGCCGCTGCAGTCCTGGCTCGGGGACGCGATGGAGGGCCCCACCCCGGTCTCGGCCCTCATCCACGCGGCGACGATGGTGACGGCGGGCGTGTACCTGATCGTCCGCTCCGGGGCGATCTTCAACGCGGCGCCCGACGCCCAGTTGGTGGTCACCGTGGTCGGCGCCGTCACGCTCCTCTTCGGTGCGATCGTCGGTTGCGCGAAGGACGACATCAAGAAGGCGCTGGCCGGGTCGACCATGTCGCAGATCGGCTACATGATCCTCGCGGCCGGCCTCGGGCCCATCGGCTACGTTTTCGCGATCATGCACCTGGTGACCCACGGCTTCTTCAAGGCCGGACTGTTCCTCGGCGCCGGCTCGGTCATGCACGGCATGAACGACGAGGTCGACATGCGCAAGTACGGCGGCCTTCGCACGTACATGCCCGTCACCTTCGTGACCTTCGGCCTCGGTTACCTCGCCATCATCGGCTTCCCGGGTCTGTCCGGCTTCTTCTCCAAGGACAAGATCATCGAGGCGGCGTTCGCCAAGGGCGGCACCGAGGGCTGGATCCTCGGCGGCGTCGCCCTGCTTGGCGCGGCCATCACGGCGTACTACATGACGCGCGTGATGCTGATGACGTTCTTCGGCGAGAAGCGCTGGCAGCCCGACGAGAACGGCAACGAGCCGCACCCGCACGAGTCCCCGAGGTCGATGACGATCCCCATGATCGTGCTCGCCTTCGGGTCGGTCTTCGCGGGCGGGATCTTCGGAATCGGCGACCGCTTCCTGCACTGGCTGGAGCCAGTCACCGAGCACGCGCACGGACACCCGCCGGTCAGCGCCCTCACGGTCACGCTGTCCACCATGGTCGTGCTCGTCATCGGCGCCGGCACCGCGTACGTCCAGTACGGGCGCCGTCCGGTCCCGGTCGTCGCCCCGCGCGGGTCGCTGCTCACCCGGGCCGCCCGGCGCGACCTCCTCCAGGACGACTTCAACCACGTCGTCCTCGTACGTGGCGGAGAGCACCTCACGCGCTCCCTGGTGTACGTCGACCACACCCTGGTCGACGGGGTCGTCAACGGTACGGCGGCCTCCATGGGCGGCCTCTCCGGACGGCTCCGCAAGTTGCAGAACGGCTACGCGCGCTCGTACGCGGTCTCGATGTTCGGCGGTGCGGCGGTCCTCATCGCCGCGACCCTGCTGATGAGGGCGGTCTGATACCGATGTCCTTTCCCCTCCTGACAGCGACGGCGGTGCTCCCGGCCCTCGGGGCGATCGCCACGGCGGCCGTACCGGCCGCGCGGCGCACCGCCGCCAAGTGGCTTGCGCTGCTTGTCTCGCTCGCCACGCTGGTGCTCGCCGCGATCATCCTGGTGCGCTTCGACCCGGGCGGCGACCGCTACCAGCTCACCGAATCCCGTGCCTGGATCGCGGACTTCGGGGTGCGGTACGAACTGGGCGTGGACGGCATCGCCGTCGCGCTCATCGCACTGACCGCGCTGCTGATCCCGTTCGTGATCCTGGCCGGCTGGCACGACGCCGACCCCCTGGAGACAGGGGACGCGTCTCTTGGCAGCTTCGCCGCGGGGCGCTGGCGGCCCACCCAGGGCTTCTTCGCGCTGATCCTGGCCGTCGAGGCGATGGTGATCATCTCCTTCGAGGCCACCGACGTCTTCCTCTTCTACATCTTCTTCGAAGCCATGCTCATCCCGATGTACTTCCTCATCGGCGGCTTCGGCGACCGTGCCCACGAACACGGCGAGGAAACGGCGTCCACCCAACGCTCGTACGCGGCAGTGAAGTTCCTCCTCTACAACCTCGTCGGCGGCCTGATCATGCTGGCGGCCGTGATCGGCCTCTACGTGGTGGCCGGGAACTTCTCGCTCACGGAGATCGCCGCCGCGCGGGCCAACGGCTCGCTGGACATGGCGACGAACACCGAGCGCTGGCTGTTCCTGGGCTTCTTCTTCGCCTTCGCGGTGAAGGCGCCCCTGTGGCCGCTGCACACCTGGCTGCCCAACGCCATGGGGGAGGCCACCGCGCCGGTCGCCGTCCTGATCACGGCGGTCGTCGACAAGGTGGGCACCTTCGCGATGCTCCGCTTCTGCCTCCAGCTGTTCCCGGAGGCGTCCAAGTGGGCGACGCCCGTCATCCTCGTACTGGCGCTGATCAGCATCATCTACGGGGCGCTGCTCGCGGTCGGGCAGCGGGACATCAAGCGGCTGGTCGCGTACGCGTCGATCTCGCACTTCGGGTTCATCGTCCTGGGCATCTTCGCGATGACCAGCCAGGGCCAGTCGGGCGCGACGCTGTACATGGTCAACCACGGCATCTCGACGGCCGCGTTGATGCTGGTGGCCGGCTTCCTGATCTCGCGGCGCGGCTCACGGCTCATCGCCGACTACGGAGGCGTCCAGAAGGTCGCTCCGGTGCTCGCCGGCACGTTCCTGATCGGCGGGCTCGCGACCCTGTCGCTCCCGGGCCTCGCGCCCTTCGTGAGTGAGTTCCTGGTCCTGGTGGGCACGTACGCGCGCTACCCGGTGGTCGGCATCATCGCCACCTTCGGTATCGTCCTCGCCGCGCTCTACATCCTTGTCCTCTACCAGAGGACGATGACGGGCCCGGTGAAGGCGGAGATCGCCAGGATGCCGGATCTCAGGGTGCGTGAACTCGTGGTCGTGACGCCGTTGATCGTGCTGTTGATCTTCCTGGGCGTCTATCCGAAGCCCTTGACGGACATCGTCAACCCGGCGGTCGAGCAGACCATGTCCGACGTCCAGCAGAAGGACCCCCAGCCCGAGGTGGAGGCGGCCAAGTGAGCGCATCAGCCGTCCACAGCCTGTGGACAACGGCGGCCGACCCGATCGCGAAGATCGAGGCGCCGAAGATCGAATACGGGCAGTTGTCGCCCACCCTGATCGTCATCGGCGCGGCGATCATCGGGATCCTGGTCGAGGCGTGCGTGCCCCGCAAGTCCCGCTACTACGTACAGCTGTTCGTGTCCGTCGTCGCCCTCACCGCCGCGTTCGCCGCGGTCGTGGGGCTCGCGGCGAGCGGGTACGGCACCACCAAGGCCGGCATCGCGGCGATGGGCGCGATCGCCGTCGACGGACCCGCACTGTTCCTGCAGGGCACGATCCTGCTCGCGGGCCTGGTCGCACTGTTCACCTTCGCCGAACGGCGTCTCGACCCCGAGACCCACGGCAACCGCGTCGACTCGTTCGTGGCGCAGGCCGCGTCCGTGCCGGGCAGCGACAGTGAAAAGGCCGCGGTGAAGGCAGGGTTCACCACCACCGAGGTGTTCCCGCTGCTGCTGTTCGCGATCGGCGGCATGCTGATCTTTCCCTCGGCCAACGACCTGCTGACCCTGTTCGTGGCCCTGGAAGTCTTCTCGCTGCCGCTGTACCTGCTGTGCGCCCTGGCCCGCCGCAAGCGGCTCATGTCGCAGGAGGCCGCGGTCAAGTACTTCCTGCTGGGCGCCTTCGCCTCCGCGTTCACCCTGTTCGGTATCGCCCTGCTGTACGGCTATGCCGGCTCGGTCTCGTACGGGACGATCGCCCAGGTCGTGGACGGCACCATCACGGACGTCACCCCGGCGCTCGCCGACACCATGGGCAACGACGTGCTGCTGCTCATCGGCGCCGCGTTGATCGTCGTGGGCCTGCTCTTCAAGGTGGGCGCCGTGCCGTTCCACATGTGGACGCCCGACGTGTACCAGGGCGCGCCCACGCCGGTGACGGGCTTCATGGCGGCGGCGACGAAGGTGGCCGCGTTCGGTGCGCTGCTGCGGCTGCTGTACGTCGTACTGCCGGGCCTGAGCTGGGACTGGCGGCCGGTCATGTGGGGCGTCACGGTCGTCACCATGCTGGGCGGCGCGATCGTCGCGATCACCCAGACGGACATCAAGCGACTGCTGGCGTACTCGTCCATCGCGCACGCCGGGTTCATCCTCGCGGGTGTCATCGCCATGACACCGGACGGGATCTCGTCCGTCCTCTTCTACCTGGGCGCGTACTCGTTCGTGACGATCGGGGCGTTCGCCGTGGTCACCCTGGTGCGGGATGCCGGCGGCGAGGCGACCCATCTGTCCAAGTGGGCGGGGCTGGGACGCCGTTCGCCGCTGGTGGCGGCCGTGTTCGCGATCTTCCTGCTGGCCTTCGCCGGTATTCCGCTGACCTCCGGTTTCGCCGGGAAGTTCGCCGTGTTCAAGGCGGCGGCGGAAAGCGGTGCGGAGGCGCTGGTCGTTGTCGGTGTGATCTCGTCGGCGATCGCCGCGTTCTTCTACATCCGGGTGATCGTGCTGATGTTCTTCAGCGAGCCCCGGCCCGACGGTCCCACCGTCGCCGTGCCGTCGCCGCTGACCATGACGGCGATCGGGGTGGGGGTGGCGGTCACCGTGGTGCTGGGTGTGGCGCCGCAGTACTTCCTCGATCTGGCGAACCAGGCGGGCGTCTTCGTGCGCTGAGCAGCGAGTTTCGCGGATTGCGCTGGGCCCCGGTCTCCTTGTGGGACCGGGGCCCAGTGTGTGTTCACGGGGCCGGGCACGTCACCGTGGGGTTCCACTGGGCGAACGTGCCGCCGGGGTTCTTCTTCCAGACCCGGGCATGCAGGTCGTAGTGGATCGGCATGCCGGGCTCGTGGCCGAGCATCGGCCCGTTGAAGGGGACCCCGAACAGGCTGGGGCGGTCGTCGTCGGTCGTCAGATCCTGGTCCTTGTCCACCACGATCCACTCCGCGGCGATGAGCCTGCGCGACTCGGCGGTGGCGCTCGGGGCGATGACAGCGGGGGCGTCCCCGTCGAGAGCGTCGAGGTCGTCGACCCAGCTCGCGTCGGACACCTCGTCCATCCAGTCCTCGTTGGTCCTGTCCTCGTACAGCAGAGCGGCCGGCTTCGCCGGATCGAGTGATCCGTAGAGTTTCTCGTTGACGTAGTGGTAGCCCATCCCGCCAAGGGCCGGGTCGGCCGAGCACCAGGAGGCCTTGTAGCCGTCCGTGACGGCGAAGGGGGTGTACTGGTACTTCGCAGTGCCTTCGAGTGTCCTGGCCAGTTCGGTCCAGACCGCGGGGTCGACGGGATCGCCGGGCACGGAGTGCGCGGGAACGACGGCCAGGGAGAGGGATGCGGCGGCGGCCGTAGCGAGGGCGACGGTGACCTTGAGCCGGCGGCGGGGCATGTGGGGACTCCTTGAGCGGGAGAGGCGCGCGGGAGACGCCGGTCCGGGAGGCGCGCGGGGCGCCGGTCCGTGGAGCGGGCCTCCCCTCGTCCCGCCCGAGCAGCATGTCCCGGGGCATTCGGGGGCGCCATGCGAAGGAGCCCATTGGGCTGAACACCCGGGGCTCGGTGGAGGGCACCGGTGACACGGGCCGGAGGTGTGGCGGAGTGGCCTGTGGATAACTCAGGGGCTGTCGGTGCGGGCCCCTATGGTGGACGCAGTGGTCGAGGCGCGACGTACGGGGGACACGACGATGAGCGCGATGAGCGTGATGGGCGGGTCGGGAGTGATGACGGAAGCGGGCGAGGGGCCGGGCGTGAGCGCGGTGGCCGGATCGGCCGGGGCGGTGGACAACGAGGCGCTGGCCACGCTGCACCGGGTCTTCGGGTACGACTCCTTCCGCGGTGAGCAGGCGGCGGTCATCGAGCACGTGGTGGCGGGCGGCGACGCCGTCGTCCTCATGCCGACCGGCGGCGGAAAATCGCTCTGCTACCAGATTCCGTCCCTGGTCAGACCGGGTACGGGGATCGTCGTCTCGCCGCTCATCGCGCTGATGCAGGACCAGGTGGACGCGCTCAGGGCGCTCGGCGTGCGGGCCGGGTTCATGAACTCCACGCAGGATTTCGACGAGCGCCGGGTAGTGGAGGCCGAGTTCCTCGCCGGTGAACTGGACCTCTTGTACCTGGCTCCGGAGCGGCTGCGTCTGGAGTCGACCCTGGACCTGCTCTCCCGGGGAAAGATCGCTGTTTTCGCCATCGACGAGGCGCACTGCGTCTCGCAGTGGGGGCACGACTTCCGGCCCGACTACCTGGCGCTGTCGCTGCTGGGCGAGCGCTGGCCGGACGTCCCGCGGATCGCGCTCACGGCGACGGCCACGCATGCGACGCACCAGGAGATCACCCAGCGGCTGGGCATGCCGGACGCCCGTCACTTCGTCGCGAGCTTCGACCGGCCCAACATCCAGTACCGCATTGTGCCCAAGGCCGATCCCAAGAGGCAGCTGCTGTCCTTCCTGAAGGACGAGCACCCGGGTGACGCCGGCATCGTCTACTGCCTCTCGCGCAACTCAGTGGAGCGCACGGCCGAGTTCTTGTCCGCCAACGGTGTGGAGGCGGTGCCGTACCACGCGGGCCTGGACGCGGGCACCCGTGCGGCGCACCAGTCGCGCTTTCTGCGGGAGGACGGTCTCGTCGTCGTGGCGACCATCGCCTTCGGGATGGGCATCGACAAGCCCGACGTCCGGTTCGTCGCCCACTACGACCTGCCCAAGTCCGTCGAGGGCTACTACCAGGAGACGGGCCGCGCGGGGCGGGACGGACTGCCGTCCACGGCCTGGATGGCGTACGGGCTGAACGACGTCATACAGCAGCGGAAACTGATCCAGGGCGGGGAGGGTGACGAGGCGTTCCGGCGCCGGTCCGCCGCACACCTGGACGCGATGCTGGCACTGTGCGAGACGGTGCAGTGCCGACGCAGCCAGCTCCTCGCCTACTTCGGACAGGACCCGGAGCCGGGCGGTTGCGGGAACTGCGACACGTGCCTGTCGCCACCGGACACGTGGGACGGCACGGTCGCCGCGCAGAAGGTGCTGTCGACGGTGTGGCGGCTGGAGCGTGAGCGGCGGCAGAAGTTCGGCGCGGTGCAGATCGTGGACATCCTGCTGGGCCGGCGGACCGCGAAGGTGATCCAGTTCGACCACGACCAGCTCTCCGTGTTCGGCATCGGTGAGGAGCTGACCGAGGGCGAATGGCGCGGTGTCGTACGGCAGATGCTGGCGCAGGGGCTCCTCACGGTCGAGGGGGAGTACGGGACGCTGGTGCTGACCGAGGAGAGCGGCTCGGTGCTTCGGCGCGAGCGGGACGTGCCGATGCGAAAGGAACCCAAGAAGGCGGCGACTTCGCGGTCGGCCGGTGGAGGTGGCCGGGGTGAGCGGAAGGCGAAGGCGGCGGCCGTCGAGTTGCCTTCCGAGCTGTTGCCGGCGTTCGAGGCACTGCGGGCCTGGCGCGCTGAACAGGCCCGTGAGCAGGGGGTTCCGGCGTATGTCATCTTCCATGACGCCACGCTTCGGGAGATCGTCAGCGTCTGGCCCGAGTCGGTGGCTGACCTGGGCGGAATCAGCGGGGTGGGCGAGAAGAAGCTCGTCACGTACGGCGAGGGCGTGGTGAAGGCGCTTGCGGCGCTGGGCGGGGCGCCGACGTCCGGGGCAGCGGGCGGCGGACGCGGAGCCGCCGGCAGCGAAGGCAAGGGTGTGGAATCCGGTCCGGTGCCGGACCGGGCGGTGCCGGACCAGCCGGGGCCGGATGACTGGCCCGAGATGGAGATGGAGCCCGAGCCGGAGGACTGGATGTAGGGGGCGGGATTCGGGGAGGAGACCGGGGCAGCGGGGCGAGGCGGAAGCGCCGGCTTTCTCCCGGTCGGCGGCGGACTGCCCGCCCCCGGCTGCTCCGGGCCGGCTGTTTCGGGCGTTTTATCCGGCTTGCCGGAGTGATCCTGCCCGTCAAGCTCAGTTTGCCGGAGTGATCCTGCCCGTCACCTCGCCCAGGCCCACGCGGGTGCCGCCCGGACCGGGCGCCCAGGCGGTGAGGGTGACCTCGTCGTGGTCCTCCAGGAAGGTTCGCTTGCCGGCGGGCAGGTCGAGGGGGTTGGTGCCGTTCCAGGTGAGTTCGAGGAGGGAGCCGCGTTCTCGTTCGGTGGGGCCACTGACCGTGCCAGAACCGTAGAGGTCGCCGGTGCGGAGGGAGGCGCCGTTGACGGTCATGTGGGCGAGTTGCTGGGCGGCCGTCCAGTACATGCTGGAGAAGGGAGGCTCGGAGATGGTGTGGCCGTTCACGGCAACGGAAATACGCAGGTCGTAGCCGCCCGGCTCTTCCTCGGCGTCGTCGAGGTAGGGGAGCAGGGGGTGCGTGCGGGCGGGCGCGCGGACCCTGGCCTCCTCCAGGGCGTCCAGCGGGGTGATCCACGCCGAGACCGACGTGGCGAAGGACTTGCCCAGGAACGGGCCCAGAGGGACGTACTCCCAGGCCTGGATGTCGCGGGCGGACCAGTCGTTCAGGAGGCAGAGGCCGAAGACGTGGTCCCGGAAGGCGGACAGGGCCACGGGGCTGCCCATGGTTGACGGTGTGCCCACCACGAAACCGACCTCGGCCTCGATGTCCAGGCGGACCGACGGGCCGAAGAGCGGGGCAGGGTCGGTGGGGCCCTTGCGCTGGCCCGAGGGACGTACGACCTTCGTGCCGGAGACCACGACCGTGCCCGAGCGGCCGTGGTAGCCGATCGGCAGGTGCTTCCAGTTGGGGGTCAGGGAGTCCTCGGCGTCGGGGCGGAAGATCTGACCGACGTTCCGGGCGTGGTTCTCGGAGGCGTAGAAGTCGACGTAGTCCGCGACATCGAAGGGGAGATGCAGCGTCACCGAGGAGAGGGGGTACAGGAAAGCGGCGATGGTGTCCTGGTGGGACGGGACGGTGACCCAGGCGGTGAGGGCGCGTCGGATGTCGGACCAGGTCGTGCGGCCCGCGGCGAGCAGAGGGTTGAGGGCCGGGCGGGCCAGTACGGAGACGTAGGGGGAGCCGAGCGCTGCGGCTGCGGCGCCCGCGTCCAGGACGTGGTCGCCCAGACGGACGCCGACGCGGCGGTCCGCGGAGCCGGCCGGGGAGAACACGCCGTACGGGAGGTTGTGCGGGCCGAAGGGGTCGCCCTCGGGGACATCGAAGGGGGGCATCGGGTGCTGCCTCGCTCTCGTGTGTCGTACAAGTCTGCTGTCGTGGACGGCCGTTGTCGTGGACGTCCGGTGCCTGGGGTGGCGTGTGTCTGTCCGGTGTGGCGTGCAGGGGGTCGTGCCGTCCGGCCAAGTCGTCGCGCCACAGGTTACGGGTGAGTTGCGGGCTCAGGGCAGTGTCCCCAGTGCCCAAAGAGTTCTTGATGTCCACAATCCGGAACTCGCGGACCTTGCCGCACGTTTCATCAAACAGATCGGCTTCGCCGGAACGATGGACCTCGACCTGCGCTTCGGCCGGCGCGGCGGACAGTGCAGGTTCTCGACTTCAACCCACGCATGGGCGTCCAGTTCCGGCTCTTCGAGAGCGAGTCGGGGGTGGATGTCGTCCGGGCCATGCATCTCGATCGACCGGGCGCACCGTTCCGCAGGGGGGAACAGCGCGCCGGGTACCGGTACATCGTGGCGAACATCGGCGTGGGGCATCTGGCGGCGCACAGGTAGGGCACGGGTTCGGTGCCGTCGGTCGACGCTCCCCTCGCTCGATCTTGTGAACAGGGTCTCACTGACCCGCGTTGTCGTGGTGCCCGTGTCCTCCCGCAGAGGGAACTGGCGCGGGCGTGGGGGCTGTTGCTGCCGGGATGCCGAACGTCGTCCGGTTCGGACGGGGACCGATGGGCCGAACGATCCGTATTCTCTGGATCATGGCCGCTCCCACCTCATACGCCCTGATCGCCACGGACCTGGACGGAACGCTCCTGCGCGGCGACGACACGCTCTCCGACCGGTCGCGGACCGCGCTGGCACGTGCCACTGCCGCCGGCGCCCGGCATCTGGTGGTGACGGGACGGCCGGCGCCGAGAGTCCGGCCGCTGCTCGACGACCTCGGTGCCGGGGGGCTCGCGGTGTGCGGGCAGGGAGCGCAGTTGTACGACGCCGGCGCCGACCGTCTGCTGTGGTCGGTGACCCTGGACCAGGAACTGGCGGAGACCGCCCTCGGCAAGATCGAGGCGGAGGTCGGGCAGGTGTACGCAGCAGTAGACCAGGACGGGGTCGACGGGCTGACACTCATCGAACCCGGGTACCTGATGCCGCATCCGACGCTGCCCGCCGTACGGGTACCGCACCGGGACGACCTGTGGGCCGCGCCCATCAGCAAGGTGTTGCTGCGCCACCCGTCCCTGTCCGACGACGAGTTGGCGTCGGCGGCGCGTGGAGCGGTCGGTTCCCTCGCGACCGTCACCATGTCGGGGCCGGGCACCGTCGAACTCCAGCCATGCGGCATCACCAAGGCGACGGGGCTCGCGCTGGCCGCCGAGTATCTCGGGCTGACCTCGTCCGCCACCATCGCCTTCGGCGACATGCCCAATGACATCCCGATGTTCGACTGGGCGGCCCACGGTGTCGCCATGGCCAACGCCCATCCCGAACTCAGGGCCGTGGCGGACGAGGTCACCCTCTCGAACGAGGACGACGGGATCGCGGTGGTGCTGGAGCGGTTGTTCGGCGGTGGGGGCGAGGGCGGGGTGGGCTGGTAGGCCGGGGTCGCCCCCACCGGCCGGGGTCGCCCCCACCGGTCGGGGTCGGCCTGTGGGCCAGGGGCGGCCTAGTAGGCCCCGTACACGTTGTCTATCGATCCGTACCGCGCCGCCGCGTAGTTGCAGGCCGCTGTGATGTTCGCGATCGGGTCGTAGGGGTCGTACGAGGTGCCGGCGACGTGGTATGCGGCGAAGGTCGGGTCGATGACCTGGAGGAGGCCCTTTGAAGGGGTGCCGGCTGCCGCGTTCGAGTCCCAGTTGTTGATGGCGTACGGGTTGCCCGACGACTCGCGGATGATGTTGCGGTAGATGCCGTCGTACGTTCCGGGGATTCCGTTCTGCGCCATGATGTCGAGCGATTCGTGGATCCAGCCGTCCAGGTTGTTCGCGTAGTACGTCGTCGTCGACGACGCGGACGACGTGGACGAGGGTGCGGCTGACGCCGTTGTCGCGGTCAGGAAGGGCATGGCCAGGGCGGCGGCGGCCGTTCCGGTTATGGCGAGGGTGCGCGTGAGCGTGCGGCGGGGGGTTCTCGCGCGGTGGTGCTGACCTCGTGCGGGCATGGTGAGTCCTCTCCGGCGCCTGCGAGGTGAGCTGTCGGGTTCGGGCGGGAGATGCCCGGCCGCGCGCGCTGTCGGCGCACGGCTTCACCCCTAGCCGCTCCGGCGTCGTGCCCGGACCGGCGGCCTACCTGGGTCCCCCGCTCCTGCCTGCGTGAGTCACGTGTGGGTGGGTGGGATCTGTGCTCCGCGGGCGGTGGCAGGATTCGGCGGTCCGCCCGGTGTGGCGCGAACGTATGCGAGAGCACACGGATGGAACAAGGGGCAGAAACAGCGGACTTGCTCATACGAGATGGATGTTTGGTGCGAAACGGGCATCGAGGTAAGGGCAGGTGGAGGGCTACTTGCTTTAGTGAATGGGTAGTTTGCGGAGGGTGGGTGAGGGGTGCCGGATTTCGGCGTGACTCGAATCACTGGCCGGGGGTAGTGGTGGGGCAGATGGAGGAGTGGGGTGATTAGGGAGCTTTTGGATGTTTTTCGCATTCTGGGGATGCATGTCCGCCGAGAGGGCGGAACCTCTCGCGCGACGTGCTTCGTTGTCGTGGCGACGCCGACTGTGAAGGATGGGGTGAGGTGGCATATGTGTGTGCGCACTCACTGGCGGGGCGGGATGTTTATAAATGTCCATGCTTTGGACTGATCAAAAACATTCCGGTCGCGATCCGATACCGCCTGGCCTGGACGGGCGGGCGCTCGCGGTGATCGAAACATGACCGGATACGCTGACTTGAGTGATGGCAGCGACCTATCGACACACCGTGTGACCGCCAGTAGACACCAGCAGACAGGAGATCCCTCGTGACCGTCGTCGGGCCGTTCGGGCTGAGCGTGCGGGACCAGGCTCTCGAAGCCGATGTCCAGGCCGGATTGGCGGCTGTCGAGGAAGGGCTGCTCGAAGCCACCAAGAGCGAGGTGCCCTTCATCACGGAGGCCGCGCAGCATCTCGTGCGGGCCGGCGGGAAGCGGTTCCGGCCGTTGCTCGTGATGCTCGCGGCGCAGTTCGGGGACCGCCATGCGCCGGGGATCGTGCCGTCCGCGGTGGTGGTCGAGCTGACCCACCTCGCGACGCTGTATCACGACGATGTCATGGACGAGGCCGAGGTACGGCGCGGGGTGCCCAGCGCCAACACGCGCTGGGGCAACTCCGTCGCGGTTCTCACCGGGGACTTTCTGTTCGCGCGCGCCTCGCACATCCTCGCCGACCTCGGGCCCGAGGCGGTGCGGGTGCAGGCGGAGGCGTTCGAGCGGCTGGTGACCGGGCAGATCCTGGAGACGGCGGGGCCGTCGGACGGGCGGGATCCGGTCGAGCACTATCTGGATGTGCTGGGCGGGAAGACCGGATCACTGGTGGCCGTGGCCTGCCGGTTCGGGGCGATGATGTCCGGGGCCGACGACAGTGTCGTGGACGTGCTCACCCAGTACGGGGAGCGGCTCGGGGTCGCCTTCCAGCTCGCGGACGATGTGCTGGACATCGCGTCCGACTCCCACGAGTCGGGGAAGACGCCGGGGACGGATCTGCGGGAAGGCATTCCCACGATGCCCGTGCTGCGGCTGCGGGAGCGGGTGGCTCGGCTGGGGCTGGCCGAGGATGTCGCGCTGTGCGAGTTGCTGGACTCCGATCTCAGTGACGATGCCCGGCATGCGGAGGCGTTGGCCCGGCTGCGGGTGCATCCCGCGTTGGAGCAGGCTCGGCGGGACACGGTGCGGTATGCGGAGGAGGCGCGGGCTGCGTTGGTGCCGTTGCCGGAGTGTGACGCCAAGGCCGCGTTGGTGGAGTTGTGCGACGCGGTGGTGCATCGGGCCGGGTAGGGGGTTCGCCCTCGCCGCCCTCACCCGTCCCATCCCTTACCTGGGGTCCCATCCCGTACCTGGGGTCCCATCCCGTACCTGGGGGCTGCGCCCCCAGACCCCCGCCACGGCCCTGAACGGGGCCTTGTCCGCAAACGCCGGGCGGGCGGATGGTGGCGTACGTCACATGCGTGGACCAGGTCCACGGTGAGATCGCCTCCCGACGCTGCCAGAATCAGAGCCGACCCCTACGGGTCAGGGGAGGGGATGCCTCCTCATGTCATCCCGTAGCAGTACACGGAGTTGCGCCCAAGGTCTGACGATTCCTCCTCGCCGATTTGGTCAGATGGAAACCACCACTCCTCACCGGTTCAGGTGAGAATGGCGGCTCAGGGTGGGCAAGTGTGGGACGGACAGCCGCCGCCGACGACGGAGGTAAGGCACACATGGCACCGTACGAAGAGGCCAAGGCCGGGAACCGGATCGAGGCCGAGATCGAGGCCGAGGACGTGCCGTCCCGGCGCCGCAGGGCCGCGCGGTACGCCGCCCCGGTCGCGGTGATCGGTCTGACGGTCGCGACGATCGGGCTGGTACCGGCGTTCGCCGGCTCCGGTGACCCCGATCTGCCGAAGATCAGCGCGCAGGAACTCATCGAGAAGATCGCCGCCTCGGACGTGCAGCAGTTGTCCGGCACGGTGAAGATCAGTACGGATCTGGGGCTGCCCGACCTCGGCGGTCTGGAGAGCGGACTTCTGTCGGGCGGGCTCGGCGGGGGTTCCGACGACTCGGGGTCGGCCGCCGAACCGAGCGCCAAGCTCCTCGAACTGGCCTCCGGCACACACACGATCCGTGTCGCCGCGGACGGCCCCGACAAGCAGAAGCTGTCGCTGCTGGAGAAGGCCGCCGAGTACAGCGTGATCCACAACGGCGACGAGGTGTGGGCGTACGACAGCGCGTCCAACGAGGCGTACCACGCGACGGCCCCCGCATCCGAGGACAGCAAGGGCGAAGGCGCCAAGGGTGAGGGCAAGGGTCAGGTCCTGCCAGGAGACGACGTACCCGCCACGCCCGGGGAGTTCGCCGAGGAGGCCCTGAAGGCGGTCGACGACACGACCTCCGTGACCGTCGACGGCACCGCCCAGGTCGCCGGGCGGGACGCCTACAAGCTGGTCATCAAGCCGAAGGCGTCCGGGTCCACGGTCGGGGCGATCAGTATCGCGGTCGACTCCAAGACCGGTACACCGCTGAAGTTCACGCTGACCCCGGCGAGCGGCGGTGCCGCCGTCGTGGACGCCGGCTTCGTCGACGTCGACTTCGCCAAGCCCGCCGCCTCGACCTTCGACTTCACCCCGCCCAAGGGCACGAAGGTCACCGAGGAGGGCCCGGGCAAGGCCGAGGAGGACTTCGACCGCGACTTCGGCAAGGAGTTCGACGGTGCCGGCAAGGGGTTCGACGGCCACGAGGGTACGGCGGACGGGCTCGAAGGCGACGGCGTCAAGGTCATCGGCGAGGGCTGGAACTCCATCGCCACGTTCGACTCGGGGGCCGAGGGCGGTCTTCCGTCGGCGGGCAGCTCGCCCGACGCCGGTGCCTTCGGCGGCTTCCTCGACTCCTTCGGCGACAAGGTCTCCGGCGACTTCGGCTCCGGCACGGTCTTCAAGACCCGTCTGATCAACGCCCTGATGACGGACGACGGCAAGCTCTACGTCGGCGCCGTCACGAAGGACGCCCTGGTCAAGGCGGCGAACGCAGCCCAGTAACTCCCGTACGGGAACCGTCGTACCGATATGACGATTGAGGGAGCTCATGGAGGGACCGTCCGCCACGGAGCCGGAAGAGGCGCACCGGGACGATGACGCGGTCATCGTCACCCGCGCCCTCACCAAGCGCTTCCGCGGCGGACAGCTCGCCGTCGACGCCCTCGACCTCACCGTTCCGGCGGGCAGCGTCTTCGGTTTCCTCGGGCCGAACGGCTCGGGCAAGACGACCACCATCCGCATGCTGATGGGCCTGATCGAGCCGACGTCGGGCACGGCGCGGGTGCTGGGGCGGCCGATGCCCCGCGCCACCCGCGCCGTCCTGCCGCACGTCGGCGCACTCATCGAAGGGCCCGCGCTGTACGGCTTCCTCTCGGGCCGCGACAACCTTGTCAGGTACGACGCCGCCGACCCGACCGCCGATCCGCGCACCCGGCGTACCCGCGTCGCGGTGGCGCTGGACCGGGTGGGCCTGACGGCCGCCGCCGGCAAGAAGACGAAGGCGTACTCGCTGGGCATGAAACAGCGGCTAGGTCTCGCGGCGGCGCTGCTCCAGCCGCGTCGGCTGCTCGTCCTCGACGAACCGACCAACGGGCTCGATCCGCAGGGGATGCGCGAAATCCGTTCCCTGGTACGGGAGTTGGCATCGGACGGCACCACCGTCTTTCTCTCCTCCCACCTCCTCGACGAGATCGAACAGGTCTGTACGCACGCTGCCGTGATGGCGCAGGGGCGGCTGATCACCCAGGGTGCGGTGGCCGAGTTGGCCGCCGGAGCCCGCGGTCGGCTGGTCGTGACGACGCCCGACCCGGCGGACGCGGCCCGTGTGCTCAAGGAACAGGGAGTCGGCGACGTGGTCGTGACCGAGGACCGGGTGACCGGCGAGGTGCCGGACGGCGACCGCGAACTGGCCGATCTGAACGCCGCGTTGGTTGGCGCGGGCATCCGCGTCCGGGGCTTCGGTGTCGAACGGGCGTCCCTGGAGGACGCGTTCGTGGCGCTGACGGGGGAGGGCTTCGATGTCGCAGGCTGAAACCGGAACAGCACCTCCGCGGCTGCGGAAGGAGCCCGGCAGCACACCCAGGCCCAACCCCCTCTGGACTCTGAGCCTTTTCCGCAGCGAACTCGTCACCACCTTCCGGCGCTGGCGGACCCTCGCGCTGCTCGCCGTGCTCGCGGCCGTACCGATCGTCGTCGGTATCGCGGTGAAGATCGAGACGAGTGACGGTTCGTCAGCCGTCGGCGGCGGTCCCGGGGGCGGCGGCGGGGGACCGGCGTTCATCACGCAGATCAGCAACAACGGACTGTTCCTGGTGTTCACGGCGCTGGCCGCGACACTCCCCTTCTTCCTGCCGATGGCCATCGGCGTCATCGCGGGCGACGCGATAGCCGGCGAGGCGAACGCGGGCACGCTCCGCTATCTGCTGGTCGCCCCGGCCGGCCGCACTCGCCTGCTCCTCACCAAGTACGCGACCACGCTGACGTTCTGCCTGGTGGCGACGCTGGTGGTGGCGATATCGGCGCTCACGGTCGGGGCGCTCCTCTTCCCGCTCGGCGACCTGATGACGATCTCCGGTACGAGCATCAGCTTCACGGAGGGCCTCGGACGGGCGCTGCTCATCGCGCTGGTCGTCGCCGCGTCACTCATCGGTGTGGCCGCGCTCGGGCTGTTCATCTCCACGCTGACGAGCAGCGGCATCGCGGCGATGGCGACCACCGTCGGGCTGCTCATCACCATCCAGATCCTCGACCAGATCCCCCAACTGCACGCGCTTCACCCGTACTTCTTCTCCCACTACTGGCTGTCCTTCGCCGACCTGATGCGCGAACCCGTTTACTGGGACGACCTGGTGAAGAACCTCGGCATCCAGGCCCTGTACGCGGCGGTGTTCGGCTCGGCGGCCTGGGCACGCTTCACGACGAAGGACATCACGGCCTGAACCCCGGGCCGAAGAAGGTCTTCGCGCGGGTGAGCGCGTCGGTGTCGTTCCATACGTCACCCGGCTTGCTCCCGTTGCCGAGCAGCACCCCGCCGAACCGCATCCCCATGTACGCGGCCGAGTTGGTGAGCGTGCCGACCAGCGGGTCGGCGACTGCCTGGTCCGGGTCCGCGAGGACGGTGACGCCCCAGAGGGTGCGTCCGGCGAGGGCGGCCCTGAAGCCCAGGCCGGGCGTGCACAGCCAGCCCGACCAGTGGTCGAGGTAGCGCTTGACGGGGGCGGACACCGTGTACCAGTACAGCGGCGAGACGATCACGATGTCCGTGGCCGCGAGCGTGGCGTCGAGCAGGAGGCCCGCGTTTCCGGTGGGCCGGACGTGGTCCGCGTCGTGGCGCAGGTCCTCCGGGTACGGACGTGGCGCCCAGCGGCACACACCCGGCGGCGGTCAGCCGTGCCGCGTCCGCCGCCCGCTGTCCGTACCGCCCCTTCACGGCGATCGGGACGCCCGCGAGCGGCAGTCGCTCACCCGCGGCGACCCGAGCGTCGACCTCGCGCGCCCGCCGTACCGCCGCCTCGCCCCACACCTCCGTGAGCGCGCACAACTCCGGCTCCACGGCGGCGATCCGCGCGAGCGCGGCCGTGACGACATCGACGGCCGTCACTTCCCGCGCCCGGACAGCGGCGGCGATCTCCGCGACCGAGAGGGTCCTCAATGGCTCAGCTCTCCACGCGTCCCGAGACCAGAATCCCGCCGCCCTCGATCCAGGTGAGGAAGATCCCGGCGCCGGCGGGCGTGTACGCGGGCACCTCCGTGCCGGCCGGCAGGGCCTTCGGTGTGCCCGTCGAGGCCGGGATCTCGACCGCGACGCGCGGGTCCGAGCCCGCGACGGTGCCGTACGCCGTGCCGTCGTCGCGCACGGAGCCGATCAGCATGTCCTTGCGGCCCTCGTCCCCGCCCACGCCCTTGGCGAGACAGGCCACGGAGCCCCTCTGGAGGTCGAAGAGCATCCAGCCGTACGAGAGATAGCGGCCGCCCGGGGAGACGGAGGTCAGGACGCTGTCGCCGAGGACGGTGTCGTCCGTGTCGAATATCTGAGTGAGCGTGCGGTCGCGGCACTCGGCGCGCAGCAAAACCTTGCCGGTCGCGGCGTCGTGCACGGTCCGTACGGTGTCCTCGGAACCGTTCTCGTTGCCCTCGCCGGCGGGCTCCCAGGAGGCGACGACCTTGCCGTCGGCCACCGTCTGGGCGGTGCCGTTGACCTGGTCGGCGCCGAAGCCGCCGGTTTCGGCGGCGGCACCTTCGGGGGCCACGTCGGTGCTGGACCAGCCGTCCGGCACCCCGAATCCGCCGCCGGACGCGTTCGCCACGGGCCCCCGCCCGCTCATCCCGACGACCGCGCCCGCTTCGTCGCCGTACGTCGTGACCCTGCCGCTCGTGACGTCGATCGCCGCCGCGTGGCCCTCGTAGCCGTCGGCCCAGCTGACGAGGGCCTGGCCCGCGCCGCCGTCACGGACCACGGCGTCGCCCTGGGCGGTGCCGTTGTCGGCCTCTACGGGGACGTCGACGCTGCGCAGCGGCGCGACCGCGTTCCCCGAGGCGTCGGCCGCGTACACCTGGGCCTGGACGATCTCCTTGCCGTCGTGCAGCTCGTCCCTGCCGGCCAGCCCGT
Organism: Streptomyces sp. ADMS; assembly: GCF_033441795.1. Taxonomy (NCBI): domain Bacteria; kingdom Bacillati; phylum Actinomycetota; class Actinomycetes; order Kitasatosporales; family Streptomycetaceae; genus Streptomyces; species Streptomyces sp. ADMS. The sequence goes on from NZ_JAVFVX010000057.1 coordinate 48,414, forward strand.
GTGCCCACGCGACGAAGTACTCGCGCCCGCCCGCGCTGACGGCGGTCACCGACGCGGGCGCGATGAGGGCGGGGTCGTAGCCCGCGGAGTCGTCCAGTGACCCCGGCGGGGTCCAGGCGGCGCTGGTCCACAGCACCTTGCCCGTCGTGGCCCTGCGCACCTGCACGTACATCTCGGCCTGGTCGGCGATCACGTACGCGACGGTCCCGGACCCGGGGGCGACGGCGACGGGCGCGCTCTCGGCACCCTCCTCGACCCAGCCCAGTTCCTGGTCCCAGCCGCGGCCGGCGTCGTAGGCGGCGGGAACGGCCAACTCGGCGAGCGTGCCGCCTGGTTGACCGTTTCCCTTCGGATCCCCGGTGCCGGCGGTCTTCTCGGGCTGCGCCGATCCGCCGCATCCGGCGAGGACCAGCCCTGCCACGACGGCCACCATCACCCTCGTACCCGTGCCTGCTCTCGTACTCGTACCGCGCATGGAACGTTCCTTCCCCCGTACCGGATCACAGATCTTGGCATCCGTACGATGCCATCGGCAGTGCGGTACGGGGGAGTTGGACCATGGAGTGCGCGCGTTACTCCGACAACTCCCACACGGCGTACGCGGCCGCGTCACTGTTTCGGTCCAGGGCGGTGTCGTTGATGTTGGCCGTCGTGTCGCAGGACGAGTGGTAGCAGCGGTCGAACGCCTGGCCCGACGTACCGCCCCACTTGGCCGCCTGCGCCGCCGACTTGGTGTTACTGGCACCCGTGAACAGACCGCCGACGGGGACGCCCACGTTCTTGAAGGGCGCGTGGTCGGAGCGGCCGTCGCCCTCGGTCTCGATCTCGGTCGGGACGCCGAGGCCGACGAAGTAGTCCTTGAAGGTCTGCTCGATGGCCGGGTCGTCGTCGTAGACGAAGTAGCCGGGGTTCGGTGAGCCGATCATGTCGAAGTTCAGATAGCCGTCGATGCGCGCGCGGTTCGCGGAGGAGAGGTTGTTGACGTAGTACCGGGACCCGACCAGGCCCAGCTCCTCCGCTCCCCACCAGGCGAACCGCAGGTGCTTCGTGGGCTGGTACTGGGCGCGCGAGACGGCGAGCGCGATCTCCAGAACGGCGGCCGAACCACTGCCGTTGTCGTTGATGCCGGCGCCGGAGGAGACGCTGTCGAGGTGCGAGCCCGCCATGATCACCTGGTCGGCGTCGCCGCCGGGCCAGTCGGCGATCAGGTTGTAGCCGGTACGGCCGGACGCGGTGAACTGCTGGATGGTGGTGGTGAATCCGGCCGCGTCCAGTCTGGCCTTCACATAGTCGAGCGAGGCGCGGTAACCGGCTCTGCCGTGCGCCCGGTTACCGCCGTTGGCGGTGGCTATGGACTGCAGCTGGGTCAGGTGCGCCTTGACGTTGGCCAGGGGCAGGTCGGGCGCGGCGGCGAGTTTGACGGCCGGCGCGGAGTCGGGGGCGGGGGCGGCGCCGGCCGCCGTGCCCGTGGTGAGGAGCGCGGTGGTGGCGAGCACGGTGACGGCCACAGCGGTGGCTGTGGCGCGTCCGGGAACCGAGAGCTTCATGTGGGGGGCTCCGAATTCCTCGGGAATCACAGGGATTCCACAGCGGATAGGTGCCTGGATGGTGAAGCTCTGGCCAACTGTTCGTCAAGAGCGCTATCTGGACAGGGAGTTCGCATACCGGATGAACATGGGCATGATCAATGTCCTCGGCGGCCCGGTTCAGTGCACGCAGAACTCGTTCCCCTCCGGATCCTCCATCACCACCCACTCACCACCCGCCTCCCGCACCTCCCGCAGCGCGCCCGCCCCAAGCCCCGTCAGCCGCTCGACCTCGGCCGCGCGCCGGTCCGGGCCCGGGTGCAGATCGAGATGAAGCCGGTTCTTGACCGTCTTCGCCTCCGGTACCCGCTGGAAGAGCAGCCGCCGCCCGAGCCCGGTCCCGCTCTCCTCCTCGTACGGATCACCGGGATGCCGTACGGCGGCCAGGTCCCTCCAGGCGCGGCGGCCGTGCGACTCGACGGTCAGTTCGGCCGGCGCGGCGCCGAGGCCCAGCAGGCGCTCGATCAGCGCACTGTGGTCCTCGACCGTGTACGCGAGCGCGCCGGCCCAGAAGTCGGCCTGCGCGTGCGGGTCCGCGCAGTCGATGACCAGCTTCCAGTGCACGGGGACGGGAACGGGAGTGGGAGCGGGGTCTTGGGGTGCGGGCGTCTGTGTCATGGGGACCACTTATAACGCTTCGCACTGACAGCGCCCCGCTTTCAGTTGCGTACGTCCTGCGTGGCCTCCGCCGCCCGCAGGGTGGGGATCGCGTCGGGCCCCACCCTGAGTGCCCGCGCCCCCCGCCGGGCCGCTCGCAGCGCGTCCCACGTCAGCAGGGTCAGGGCGAGCCACACCAGGGCGAACCCGGCCCAGCGCTCCGGCGGCATGGCCTCGTGGAAGTAGAAGACGCCCAGGAGGAACTGGAAGACGGGGGCCAGGTACTGGAGCAGCCCCAGCGTCGACAGCGGCACCCGTATCGCCGCCGCGCCGAAGCAGACCAGCGGGAGAGCGGTCACGATCCCGGTCGCCGCGAGCAGGGTCGCGTGCCCGGCGCCCTCCGCGCCGAAGGTCGCCTCGCCCTGCCCGCCCAGCCACAGCAGATACGCCAGCGCGGGCAGGAACTGGACCGCGGTCTCGGCGGCCAGCGACTCCACCCCGCCCAGGTTGACCTTCTTCTTGACCAGGCCGTACGTGGCGAAGGAGAAGGCCAGGCAGAGGGAGATCCAGGGCGGCCGGCCGTATCCGATCGTCAGGACGAGCACGGCGGCCAGACAGACGCCGACCGCAGCCCACTGCACCGGCCGCAGCCGTTCCTTCAGCAGGATCACACCCATGGCGATGGTGACGAGCGGGTTGATGAAATAGCCGAGCGAGGCCTCGACCACGTGCCCGGAGTTCACGGCCCAGATGTAGACGCCCCAGTTGACCGTGATGAACACCGCGGCGACCGTGATCAGGGCCAGCCGGCGCGGCTGCCGCAGCAGCTCGCCGGCCCAGGCCCAGCGGCGCAGCGCCAGGAGGGCGATGCCGACGAAGGCGAGGGACCACACCATCCGGTGGGCCAGGATCTCGGCCGCCCCGGCCGGCTTCAGCAGCGGCCAGAAGAGCGGGACGAGGCCCCACATCCCGTATGCCGCGAAGCCGTTCAGCAGGCCTTTGCGCTGCTCGCTCGTCGGCTTGCCGGCCACCGGCGTCTCCCCTCGTACCAGCACATGACCATATGGACGTGCGTTCACGACGGTAACGCCGAGCGCCCCCGGCTGTCATGTTCGTATCGGCATACGGTCATGACAGGCGGGGGTGGGCGTCCTCGGGGGCGCGACGGGGGAGTGCGCGCCCCCGAGGGGTGTGGGGGTCAGCCCTTGAGCGCGGCGGCGATCGACTCGGCGATCGGCGTGGTCGGGCGGCCGGTCAGGCGGGACAGATCGCCCGGGGTGCCGGCCAGCTGGCCCTGCTCGATGGACGCGTCCACGCCCGCGAGGATCGTGGCGAGGCCCTCGGGCAGGCCGACACCGGTCAGGATGCCGATCAGGACCTCGACGGAGACGGCGTTGTAGGCGACGTCCTTGCCGGACTGCCTGGACACCTCGGCCGCGTACTCGGCGAAGCTCCAGTTGGTGTCGCCGCTCAGCTCGTACGTCGTGTTCTCGTGGCCCTCGCCGGTCAGCACCGCGACAGCGGCGGCTGCGTAGTCGGCGCGCGCGGCGGAGGCGACCCGGCCCTCACCGGCGGCCTGGGTGACGCCGTGCTCCAGGACGACGGGGAGCTGCTCGGTGTAGTTCTCGTTGTACCAGCCGTTGCGCAGCAGCGAGTACGGGACGCCGGACTCGAGGATCGCCGCCTCGGTGCCCTTGTGGTCGTCGGCGAGTGCGGCCGTCAGGGTGCCCGGGGCGCTGGTGTACGCGAGCAGCGCGGCGCCCGCGGCCTTCGCGGCGTCGAGGACGACCTTGTGCTGGCCGACGCGGCCCTTGTCGAACTCGTTGCCGGAGATGAGCAGCACCTTGTCACCGGCGGCTATGACGCCGTCGTAGGTCTCCGGCTGGTTGTAGTCGGCGACCGCGATCTTCACGCCGCGGGCCGCGAAGCCGGAGGCCTTCTCCGCGTCGCGTACGACGGCGGTGATCTGGTCGGCCGGAACCTTCTCCAGCAGCTGCTCGACTACGTGACGACCGAGGTGGCCGGTGGCTCCGGTGACGACGATGCTCATGATGTGTATCTCCTTGTGGGTGCGGGCTGGCGCTAACCATAGGGGAAGCGCTAACTTCAGGAAAGTACACACTTTCATGTAAGGTACTTGCATGGCGGTTAGTGATGAGGTCGAAGGCATGGCGGGCAAGCAGGCCCCGGGCAAGTACGAGACGGTCGACGCCGAGGGCATGTGTCCGTACCGCCTGGTCCTGGAGCACGTCACCAGTCGCTGGGGTGTGCTCGTCCTCATGGAGCTGCTGGAGCGCCCGTACCGTTTCAGCGAGCTGCGCCGGGCCATCGGCAGGGTCAGCGAGAAGATGCTGACGCAGACCCTCCAGACGCTGGAGCGCGACGGCCTGGTCCACCGGGACGCGAAGCCGGTCATCCCGCCCCGCGTCGACTACTCGCTCACCGACCTCGGCCGCGAGGCCGCGACCCAGGTCCGGGCCCTGGCCGTCTGGACCACGGAGCGCATGCCGGACGTGGAGCGGGCCCGCGGGGCATACGACGAGGCCCGGGCCGAAAAGGCCCGGGCCCGGTAACCGCTCGGTGCGGGTCGGTCGGTCAGTTGGTGACGGTCCAGGTGTCGCGGCCGGCGAGTAGTGCGGCG
>NZ_JAVFVX010000580.1:0-264 GCF_033441795.1 Streptomyces sp. ADMS
CCGACCTGCCCGAGGTCGCCGACTGGACCTGGAACGCCTGACCGCCCCTCACCCCCGAAAGTAACTCACCGCCATGACGGTACGCGGGGGCATCAACGGCATCGGTCGCAGCTACCTGCGCGCCGCCCTCCACCGTGCCGAGGAAGGCACTCAGGAGGTCGATTGCGCCCCGTGTGGTTCGTCAGCAGCAGACCGCTCGACGCCTCGGCCTCCGAGCGGGACATCCCGCCCGACGCTCACGTACTGGCCCGCGCGGGCCCGCGG
>NZ_JAVFVX010000581.1:0-264 GCF_033441795.1 Streptomyces sp. ADMS
CGTGCCCCGGGGCGCGGACGTGGGACAGGGGACTGACCGGCCCCAGCTTGGGCCCGCTGGTCTCTACCCCCGCCTGGTACCGCGGAGCAAGGATGTTCCCCGGCCGGGCGTGCGCGGTCCCGCGCAGTCACCGGCTGCCGGCGAAGGACTGGGACGCCAGGACCGAGGTTGCGACCCGGACCGCGCCGCCGGACCCTGGAGGTGTCTCATACACGTGGCATGGCCTGGCTGATTCCTCACCCGCCGTCGAGAGGAGGCAGGCCG
>NZ_JAVFVX010000582.1:0-264 GCF_033441795.1 Streptomyces sp. ADMS
CCGCGGGCCCGCGCGGGCCAGTACGTGAGCGTCGGGCGGGATGTCCCGCTCGGAGACCGAGGCGTCGAGCGGTCCGCTGCTGACGAACCACACGCGGCGCAATCGACCTCCTGGGTGCCTTCCTCAGCACGGTGGAGGGCGGCGCGCAGGTAGCTGCGGCCGATGCCATTGATGCCCCCGCGTACGGTCATCGCGGTGAGATGTCTTTCGGGGTGAGGGGCGGTCAGGCGTTCCAGGTCCAGTCGGCGACCTCGGGCAGGTCGG
>NZ_JAVFVX010000583.1:0-263 GCF_033441795.1 Streptomyces sp. ADMS
GCCGAGGCCGCGATCCGCAAGGTCAAGGCCGAGCGGTGGATCGGCCTGTCCGCCACCCCGTACCGGGCCGACCAGATGGACGCCCTGATCACCATGCAGTGCGGGCCGATCCGCCACGAGATCGAAGACCAGAGCAGCTTCGCCAAACACCTCATCGTGCACCGCTGCCACTTCACCACCGACGAGCCCGGCACCGACGGCGCTTCCATCCAGGCCATCTACGGCGAACTCGCCGCCGACCAGCAGCGCAACCAGCAGATCGC
>NZ_JAVFVX010000584.1:0-263 GCF_033441795.1 Streptomyces sp. ADMS
GCCAGCAGCTGCTTGATCAGAGCATGGCGGCGCGCCATCCGCCGTACACCGATCGCCAGCGACACCGAGAGGGTGGCGGGCAGTCCTTCCGGCACCAGCGCGACCATCACCCCCAGCGCGAACACGAACAGGGTCACCACGGACTCCCCGGTGGGCAGCCGCACGGCGAACATCAGGGCACCGATCGCCAGGGCTGCTCCCGCCACCCGCCGCGCCATGGAGGCCACCTGGTGCTGCAGCGGAGTCTTCTGCCGCGGAGCCGC
>NZ_JAVFVX010000585.1:0-263 GCF_033441795.1 Streptomyces sp. ADMS
CGGCCTGCCTCCTCTCGACGGCGGGTGAGGAATCAGCCAGGCCATGCCACGTGTACGAGACACCTCCAGGGTCCGGCGGCGTGGTCCGGGTCGCAACCTCGGTCCTGGCATCCCAGTCCTTCACCGGCAGCCGGTGACTGCGCGGGACCGCACACGCCCGGCCGGGAACATCTTTACTCCGCGGTACCAGGCGGGGGTAGAGACCAGTGGGCCCAAGCTGGGGCCGGTCAGTCCCCTGTCCCACGTCCGCGCCCCGGGGCACG
>NZ_JAVFVX010000586.1:0-261 GCF_033441795.1 Streptomyces sp. ADMS
TGGACGATGTGTTCGCGCGTCCGGCCTCCCGGGAGAACCTGCGGGCGATGGTGCGCGGGCTGCTCAGCGAGGTGCCGCGCAAGAATCTGTGGCAGCTCGCGGAGGCGGCCGGCCACCCCAATCCGGACAGGCTGCAGGGCTTTTTGGCCAAGGCTGCGTGGGACGCGGGCGAACTGCGCGACCGGGTCCGCGCCGTCGCGGTCGATGCCCTGGCCGCCGACGACGCGGTGCTGATCGCGGACGAGACCGGCGACATCAAGA
>NZ_JAVFVX010000587.1:0-261 GCF_033441795.1 Streptomyces sp. ADMS
GTGGGAGACACGATGAGTGGTCTGGTGGTCGTGGGTGTGGACGGGTCGGCGTCGGGTCTTGCCGCGGTCGAGGCGGCGGCGCGGGAGGCCGAGCTGCGCGGGGCGGGCCTGCGTGTGGTGCATGCGTTCATCTGGCCCGCGATGCACGTGCCCTTGGGCCCGTCGCTGCTGGGCCCGCCCGAGGGCGGGATCCGGAACATGGTGGAACGTCTGCTGGCCGAGGGGGTTGAGCGGGCGCGTGCCGTGGCGCCGGAGGTCGTT
>NZ_JAVFVX010000588.1:0-258 GCF_033441795.1 Streptomyces sp. ADMS
GCGGGGTGGTGGTCGGCAGGCGGTGGCGTCGGCCGTACCAGTCCCCGATCTGCTGGAAACCGGCGTGCTTGAGGAGCGTGGCGGACAAGTCGTCGCTGGCGCCCTTCGCCGAGACGCTGCCGCTGGGCTCGGTGTTGATGGTGATGTAGGGGGCAGGCACGTGAGCCTCCTGGGCGCGGGGTGTTGGGCGTGGGGCCGGGGGAAGGTGGCCGAGTTCGGTGGCGATGCGGTGGCACTCGGTCTGCAGGTGGAAGGCGT
>NZ_JAVFVX010000589.1:0-258 GCF_033441795.1 Streptomyces sp. ADMS
GCGGGGTGGTGGTCGGCAGGCGGTGGCGTCGGCCGTACCAGTCCCCGATCTGCTGAAAACCGGCGTGCTTGAGGAGCGTGGCGGACAAGTCGTCGCTGGCGCCCTTCGCAGAGACGCTGCCGCTGGGCTCAGTGGTGATGGTGATGTAGGGGGCAGGCACGTGAGTCTCCTGGGCGCGGGGTGTCGGGCGTGGGGCCGGGGGCAGGTGGCCGAGTTCGGTGGCGATGCGGTGGCACTCGGTCTGCAGGTGGAAGGCGT
>NZ_JAVFVX010000058.1:0-49620 GCF_033441795.1 Streptomyces sp. ADMS
TTGGCGAAGCGGGAGAGGAAGGTGGCCTCCTCCATCGCCGTGTCGCCGCCGCCGATCACGGCGATGTCCTGGTCCTTGAAGAAGAAGCCGTCGCACGTTGCACACCAGGAGACGCCGCGGCCGGACAGGGCGTCCTCGTTCGGCAGGCCGAGCTTGCGGTGCTGCGAGCCGGTGGCGATGATGACGGCTCTCGCCTTGTGCACGGTGCCCGCGGTGTCCGTCACGGTCTTGATGTCACCCGTCAGGTCGACGGCGATGATGTCGTCCGCGACGAGCTCTGCACCGAAGCGTTCGGACTGGGCGCGCATGTTGTCCATGAGCTCGGGGCCCATGATGCCGTCCTGGAAGCCGGGGAAGTTCTCCACCTCGGTGGTGTTCATGAGCGCACCGCCGGCGGTGACGGCCCCCTCGAAGACCAGCGGCTTCAGCGACGCGCGTGCGGTATAGAGCGCCGCCGTGTAGCCGGCGGGCCCTGAGCCGATGATGATCACGTTACGGACGTCGCTCACGGCGTGTTTCCTCGTTTCTGGACGGCTTCGTACGACTGGTGGGAGCCTCTCTCAGAACTCTCACCCCACCCAACGGATCCTACGGGGCCCGCATTCCCGCTGTGTCGGGGCACACAGGGGCGCCACTCGTGACGGGACACGACGGAGGGAGAAGCCGAAGCGCCCGCGCTCAGCGACGCGCGTAGGACTGCGTCAGCAGAACTTTTCCCGGGGCTGACCGCTGCTTCGTGCAAGCCGAGTCGACGACGTAGGCGGTGACTTGGGTGATGTCGCCCGCTGCGGGCAGCACCACTAGGTACGCGTCCGTGCCGTCATAGGTGCCTTGTTTGATGCCAAGGACTGACGTGTCGGTGCGGCCGATGCCCTTGATGATGCACTCGGGGATCGAGGTCGGCTGGATCAGTAGCTCCCTGCGGTCGCCGAACGCCGACTTACTGGGATTGACTTGCACGCCGACCGACGGCTCAACGCTTTCAGGGCTCTTCTCGACGTTCTGGCCCTTGAGGAGTTCCGCGACCTGACTCTCGACCTTCTGCCCTGAGAACATGCTCGCGGCTTCGGACTGTTTGGTGTCGTCGCCCAGCGACGACACCAGCACAGAGCCGAGCCCCAGGGCGGCAGCGGTGAATACGGTGCTCAAGACGATGGTTCGGCGCCGACTGCGTCGTGCGCTGCCCCTGCGTCCCGGCCCGGTAGCCGCCTGAGCGCTCCCGGTGGGACGGTCCGTGGGCCGGTCGGCGGGAGTCGATGTTTCACGTGAAACATGCGCGTCGACAGGAGGAGCCGTGGCATTCAACGGAGCCTCGGCGGCGAGTGCGGCTTCGAGACGGGTGGCGATGTCGGCGGGCATGCGCACAGGGCTCGGCATCGCACCTAGGAGGCCGCGGATCTCCTCCAGCGAGGCGTATACGTCGGCGCAGAGGACACACCCGTCCAGATGCCGCTGTACGTCTGTGGTCCGCGAGGGTGTGAGAAGGCCTTCAGTGAGGTCGGAGATCTCCGAGACGTCCGGGTGTCCGGCCATGTCGGTCGTGGATGTCACGCTCGCCCACCTCCGCCCTTCACAGCAGCTGAATCGCTTGGCCCTGCATCCGTTGGTCCCGCTGCGGGTGGGACGGATGTCCCCTGCGCCCGGTTCCGTCCGTCACCCGGTTCCTTTCCGCCACCGGCGGTGTCCGGCCGCAGATGGGTGAGCAACGGCAACAGTCTGGCTCTGCCTCGGGCACAGCGGCTCTTCACGGTCCCAGTAGGCACGTCGAGGACACGGGCTGCCTCCGCGACCGGGTAGCCCTGCATGTCCACGAGGACGAGGGCCGCGCGCTGGTCGGGTGGCAGGGTGCCGAGCGCCTCGATGAGCTGGCGGTGCAGATCATTGCGCTCGGCAGGGGCCGACGCAGACTCGTGCGGTTCGAGCAGTTGCTCCAGCCGTTCGTTGTCGTCGACCGGTGACGTCTTGCGGGAAGCCGCTTTGCGGACGCGGTCCAGGCAGGCGTTCACGGTGATGCGGTGCAGCCAGGTCGTGACGGCCGACTGGCCCCGGAAAGTGTGGGCGGCCCGGTAGGCGGAGACCAGGGCGTCCTGGACGGCGTCAGCGGCCTCCTCGCGGTCCCCCAGCGTCCGCAGGGCCACCGCCCAGAGGCGGTCCCGATGCCGGCGCACGATCTCACCGAAGGCGTCGGGGTCGCCGTCGACATGGCGGGCGAGAAGGTCCTGGTCGCTTGTGTCACCGTATGCGCTGCCATCTGCCATCGGACCTCCCTCCCCTCCCCTCCCCTTCACTTCTCAGCTACTCACCTTGACGTCCACGATCCTGCCGCGGAACTTGCCGTCGTCGACCTGCTTAGGCAGATCGGTCAGCCAGACCAGAAGATAGCGAGACTTGAGGGACTCGCCGGGCTTGAGTGTCACACTCGCGCCGGAGCCTTCGGCCACCTTGTTGTAACCGTCGAGGGACGTTGGCTCCGTACCGGCGTCTCCCGAGGCAGCGCGTAGTTCGACGGAGGTGTCGCCGACGAAGGTGACGGTCACTGTTCCGACCTGCTGGACCTTGCCGAGGTCGAGGACGACGCCAACGCCCGACTTCAACCGTCCGAAGTCGGAACTTGTGTAGAAGCTCGTCTGCCAGTACGTGCCCGCAGCGGTGTCGTGAATCTTGTCTATCTCGTCCGGGTTCTCGGACCCGTCCGAGCCGAGCGGGTCGAAGTCACGGGCACCTTCGATAGCGATCGGCTCGCTGACAGGTTTCGCCGGACTCTTGTCTCCACCGTCCGTTGTCTGCGTCTGGTCGGTGTCCTCGGACTTGTTGCCCTGGTCCATGAGCGCGTCTGCGAGCTGCCAGCTGCCGAGGCCAAGGGCAGCGATCAGGAGGGCGGAGACGGCCAGCTTGAGCGCCTTGCCGGTACGGCTCTGCAGCGGAGGCGGCGGGGTGGGCAGGGGCTGCGAGAGGCCCGGGCGGGGCGCCTGGCGGCCATACGAGCCCTGTTGGTACGTCGTGCGCTGGTACTCGGGCGGGGCCGTGAACGCCGGCTCCGGTGGGCGGATACGCGGCATCTCGCCGATCGCCTTGACCAGTTCCTCGGGTGTCGTGCACGCGGACTCGTGCCGTGAGGCGGTGGCGCCGTCGTTGACGAGTGCGCGCATCGCGAGCTCCGACAGGCCGCGGTGAACTCCGGCCCGCACCTGGTCGGGCGCGATGAGACCGACGCCCTTGGGCAGCCCCGACAGGCCGTACGCGTCGTTCTCGTAAGGCCAGCGCTGGGTGAGGGCGGCGTACAGCAGAGCGCCGATCGCCTCCGTGTCGGAGCGTTGCGGGGTGTCGGAAGTGATGCCGCGCAGCGCGGCGTTGACCGCGAGGCCCCGCACGCGCCACTGGCCGGACGAACTCCGCAGAATGGTGCCCGGGGTCAGGCGCAGATGCGCGAGGCCCTCCCGGTGGGCGGCCGCCATGGCGGAGGCGATCTGGCTGACCATCTGGTACGCGTCGTGCGCCTCCAGCGGACCGGCGGCCAGGAGCGCGGTCAGCTCCGTGGCGTCGGGCAGCCACTCGTGGACGACGTACACGAGGTCGTTCTCCTCGACGGCGTCGAGGACCTGCACGAAGCGAGGGTCGCCGAGCAGCGCCGAGGAGCGGGCCGCGGCCAGCACGGAACGCGCCCGTGAGTGGTCCGCGGGCAGGATGTGCACGCCGACGGCGCGACGTAGTTTCTCGTCGACCGCGCGCCAGCTGCTGAATCCGTCCAGACGGGTGACGCACTCTTCCAGGCGGTAGCGCCTGGCGAGTTTGTGGCCGCTGTGCAGTTCGGGCGGTGAGGCCTTTCCGGGACTCTTGGTCCCGCCGCTCCCCTGTGCCTCGTCGTTGTCCGTGTCCCGCTCCCGGTTCTGGGCCACGCCGTCAGCCGTGGACTCGTCCGCCTGCGCGGTCAGCGGCTCGTCGCCGCTGTTGTCTGCCACGTCGACAGCAGCCGTGCTCCGTTCCGCCACCGTCGCTCCTGCCTCCCCATCCGTTGCGAGTTCTCCGACGCCAAACCCAATTGTGCCCACAGTCCGCCGCTGTGCACGACACGCGGTGGCGGCGGATGGTTGTGCGCTTGCCCTCGACTTACCGTCCCAGTCGCCCGCGCACCATACCCACCAGCGAGTTGAGTTCTTCAATACGCATACGGCGGGCGGCGACGTAGAAAACGACGAGCAGGATGGCACCCCCGCCGAGCAGGGCGGCGAACGAGCCGCCGACGCCCTGGCCCACAGTGTGTCCGATGCCGTAGCAGGCCGCTCCGCTGAGCAGCGCCGCCGGTACCGATGCGATGCCCAGCCGCGCGTACGTGCGCAGGACGCGGGTACCGTCGAGGTCGCCGCCCAGCCGCTTGCGCAGCCGGTTCCAGGCGACGCCGACACCGATCGCGTACGCGAGGCCGTACGAGGCGGCCATGCCGACCACCGCCCAGCGGGCAGGCAGCACGAAGAAGCAGAGGGCGGAGGCCGTCGCGTTGACGGCGGCCACGATCACCGTGTTGTAGAAGGGCGTGCGGGTGTCTTCGTACGCGTAGAAGGCGCGGAGGACGACGTACTGCACGGAGTAGGGGATCAGGCCGAGGGCGAAGGCCATCAGCATGAAGCCCATGTTGGTGGCCTCCGTGGTACCGGAGGAGCCGAAGATCAGGGTGCACATCGGGATGCCGAGGGCCACGAAGCCGAAGGCGATGGGCACGATCGCGACGGCGGTGGTGCGCAGGCCCTGGGAGATGTCGTCGCGGACCGCGCCGGCGTCGCCCTCGTGGGCGGAGCGGGCCAGCCTCGGCAGCAGGGCGGCCATCAGGGAGACCGTGATGATGGCCTGGGGCAGGCCCCAGATGAGCTGGGCGTTGGCGTAGGCGGCGAAGCCTGTGCCGTCGACCGGCGAGTCCTTGCCCGCGGCGGTGGACAGCTGGGAGACGACGATCGCGCCGGCCTGGTTGGCGAGTACGAAGAGGAACGTCCACTTGGCGAGGGTCGCGGCCTTGCCGAGGCCGTGACCCTTCCAGTCGAAGCGCAGGCGCGGCCGGAAGCCCGTTTCACGCAGGTACGGGATCATCGCCAGAGCCTGGACGACGAGGCCGAGCAGGATGCCGATGCCGAGGAGCCGCTGTCCTTCCGGCGGGATGGTCGTGACCTTCATGCCGGAGTCCGCGGCTGTGCCGTAGACCCAGATGAACATGCCCAGCGTCACGATGATGACGATGTTGTTCAGGACCGGGGTCCACATCATCGCGCCGAACTTCCCGCGTGCGTTGAGGATCTGTCCCATCACCACGTGGACGCCCATGAAGAAGATCGAGGGCAGGAAGTAGCGGACGAAGGTGACGGCGACTTCGTTGGCTGCCGGGTCGTCGGCGACGGGGGCGGACAACAGGCGGATCAGAACGGGAGCGCCGACGAGCGCGAGCACGGTCAGCGCGCCGAGTGCCACCACGACCAGGGTGAGCAGCCGGTTGGCGTAGGACTCGCCTCCGTCCTCGTCCTCCTTCATCGCGCGTACGAGTTGGGGCACGAAGACGGAGTTGAGACCGCCGCCGACGGTCAGGATGTAGATCATCGTCGGCAGCTGGTAGGCGACCTGGAAGGTGTCGCCCAGCAGGCCGACGCCCAGCGCCGACACGATGAGTGCCGAGCGGATGAAGCCGGTGAGGCGGGAGACCATCGTGCCCGCCGCCATGACGGCGCTCGACTTCAGCAGGCCCGAGGCACGACCGCCCCCTTTCTTGGGAGCCGCCGGTGCCGCGGCGGGGGCGGCTGTCGGGGTGAGCTGCATCGTGGCGTCGGACGCCGGGACCTGGGCCTGCGGGACGGGAACCTGGCCCGGGGAGGGCGACGGGGACGGGCCGGGGACGACCGGAGGTTCCCCCGGCGCCTGTCCGCCGCCCTGCTGCTGGTCCCGGAAGAGGTGAGCGAAGGCGTCCGGCTCGTGGCGTTGTTCCCCGGCCTGGGAGACCAGGGCGTCGACGCCCACGTACTGGGTGGTGCGGGGATCATCTCCGTACGGCAGGTACTGCGTGGCTCCGTCCGGCTCGGGGGCCGGGGTCTGGGCCCACACCTGCGGGTCGGGGGCGTACGGCGACTTGGCGGGCTGTCCGTAGAGCGGCGGCTGCGGCTGATACGTCCCGGGGGGCGGCGGGGGGTGCGCGGCGCGGTCGTAGAGCGCCTCGGCCACCGGGTCCTGGGCGGAGAGGTCCTGCGCCCGGTACGGGTCCTGGGTGTAGGCGTCCTGGAGGTACAGGTCCGCGGGGGGCTGCGCCGGCACCTGGCCGTGCCCGGGCGGCGGGCCCTCGGGACAGTCCGAGTTGCCCGCGCCCTGATCGCGGTCACCGTCGTACGGCGCGTTCATGGTTTACCCCACCTCATCGTCCACCGGCCGACCGGCCACGACATCGCTCAACGGTCCACTCTCTCACCCGTCCCGGACGGGTCATTGCTTTCCGGTGCGGTGTCCGGCGTCGGGTCACTCGGCTGCTCCGGGGCGCCTGTCCGGAACGCGGGGTCCGACTCCCCCTGAGGACGGTGGTCGGGGCCGCCGTGGTTCTCCCCCGTGCCGTCGCTCTCGTCCGTGTCTCCGTCCTCGTGGCCGTTGCCGGACTCCTCGGACCGCCGCGCGGCCGCGCGCTTGCGCTGGGTGTACATGCGCAGGCCGGCGAGCACCAGCAGCAGGAAACCGCCGCCGATGACCAGCATCACCATGGCCGTGAACTCGGTGACCCTCACGTCGAAGGAAACAGCCGGTCCGTACTTCTGACCGTCCTTCGTGTACAGCTGGGCGATCACGGTCACCGGGCCGTTGGCGTTGGACGACGTGGTGAACTTCACCGACTGGCTGTGCCCGCCGGAGACCGCGACGGGCTGTTCCTGGTAGTCCTCGTCACCGATCTTGAGACGGGTCGGGTTCGTCGAAGTGACCCGCAGCACGAGGTCGTCCACAGGCTGGACGAGGTTGTTCTGGACGGTCACCGGGATCGTGGCGCTGCCCCCGGAGAGCTTTGTCTCGGACTTCTCGATCAGTTTGACCTGGTCGGTCAGTTCGTCGAGGTACGACTCCACGCCTCTGCGGAAGCTGTCCGCCGCGCTGGACCGGCCGCGCCACGACGTTGCCATCTCACGGTTGATGGCCCGCCCGAAGGGGGTCTCCACGCGGGTCTGGTCGGTAAGAATGACCTTGAAGTTGTCGAGCTTGTCCTGCGTGGTCGCGATCTGGGCGAAGGCTGACTGCGGCAACTGGTGCCTGCGCAGTGAGGCGGGGTACGAGGAGGCCGAGGGCACCTTGGTGGTGGCGCCCGGGTCCGGCTTGGTGTCGGCGGTCGCGGTGAGTTCCTGCCCCTGCGACCAGTTGGCGTTCTGGAGAGCGGTGATCGCCTCCGCCATCGTCTGGGCCTGGCTCGCGGACGGCATGCGCTGCGGGGCGACGACAACGGTGCGCTGCTTGTCGGTCTGGAGAGTGCCCGTCAGGCTCTGTGCGAGGAACTTCTGCACCGCGAGCGTGGATTTGGCGGCGATCGTCATGTCGCCCTGGAAGGCTGTGGACAGCCGCGTGTCGGCTACCACCGCCGTGGTCCCGCCGCCGATGGGGCGGGCCGCGGAGGGCGTGTACGGCAGGTCGCCGGTTTCCTTGAGGCTGTCGCTGCGCGCGATCACCTTGTCGGCGCCCGCCGACGTGGCGATCTTGACGATCGACGGGTCGATGGCGCCGTTCACCGGCCAGGCGAAGTCGGTGCTCGGGGTGACGTGGAGGATCGTCTCCACAGTTCGGGCGGCGACGTCCGTGGCGCTCTTGAGGTGGCTCAGGGTTCCGGTGACGTTCTTGCCGTTGTGCGCGATGGAAGCGAGGTCGGGGTCGGCGAACGGGAGGGCGACGATTTCTTTGCCCTCGACCGCGTCCTGGAGTTCGGCGAGCCACTGCTTGGCGACAGCCTGCCCGGTGCCGGGAGTGCTGGTGCCGTCGGAGCCCTGGACGCCGTAGCTGTCGATCATGGCGTCGACGGAGGCCAGCAGGTCGGGGTCGATCACCCAGGTGACGTCGAGGTCCTTGCCCAGGGACAGGATCTGCTGCAGACGTCCGCCCGGGGCGATCTCCGAGGCGAGGTCGTCGTTGAGGAAGACCGGCGTCTGCTGCTCGCCCGGGCCGGTCTCGGCCGTCATGCGGACCGTGGAGATCAGCGGCCACAGATATGTCGTCCGCGTCCGCGTGTCCGCCTCCTCGGGCTGCCACGGCAAAAACGTCCGCTGGATTCCCAGCACCTGCTCGTACGGTTCCGCGGAGGTCTCGCCCGACAGTGAGACGCCGATCTGGTAGACGCCGTCCTGGCCGAGGTCCAGCTTGTCGACCGGTACGGAGATCATGAACGGCTGGGCAACGCCCGGTGTGAGCTTCGAGAACTTCTCGACGTACTGGCCGCCGACCTCCGTCCCGTCAGCGCCTGGTGCGTAGTCGGTGCGCGCGGCGACGTCGTCGATCCCCGAGCGGGTGGTCAGCAGTTGCCCCACGCGCAGGTCCACATGAGCGTCCGTGACCGCCCGCTTGCCCTTGTTGGTCACCGTGCCGGACACCGTCAGCGTGTCCCCGTCCGTGGGGGCGCTCGGGGTGAGCGAGTTGACGGAGACGACCACCGGGTCCGACCCGGCGGCGTACGCGGGCTGTCCGGCGGGTAGTTGGAGCAGACCGGCCAGCAGGGGTGCCCCCGTGAGCAGCACTCCGGCTCGCCGGAACCACCGGCGTGCGGGAGGGGGGGTCAGCCCCGGGAAGTCTGCCGCCTCGGCCACGCGTTCGCCCGTCCCTAGTCGTCAGTGGTCGTCGAAATGTGCGTCCACGCATGGTAACGATGCGCGCTGAGGGGAAGTGCCGCGGACTGCTCCACAAGATCGTGGAACACGGTCCGACTGTCCTCTATGTGTGTATATTGACGGAGGAGTCCCCGGCGGCGCGCGTGGACGTTTTATGGAGGAGCGGGCCGTCGCCCGCGCCACGTACCCTTTTCTGTTGTGCCGAACGCCAACGAAGACAATTCCAGTGCCCTGAGCCAGGTGCAGCACCGCGCGGTGAGTGAGCTGCTGCGGGTGGCCCCGGTGGCCGACGATCTTGCCCGCCGCTTCCAGGAGGCCGGGTTCTCCCTCGCCCTGGTCGGCGGTTCTGTCCGGGACGCGCTGCTGGGCCGGCTCGGCAACGACCTGGACTTCACGACCGATGCCCGACCCGAGGACGTTCTGAAGATCGTCCGACCCTGGGCGGACGCCGTGTGGGAGGTCGGGATCGCCTTCGGCACGGTGGGGGCGCAGAAGGACGCCCGCGTCGGAGACGCTGATCGACGCTTTCAGATCGAGGTGACGACCTACCGGTCGGAGGCGTACGACCAGACTTCGCGCAAGCCCGATGTGTCGTACGGCGACTCCATCGAGGAGGACCTCGTCCGGCGTGACTTCACGGTGAACGCGATGGCCGTTGCGCTCCCGGAGAAGGTGTTCATCGACCCGCACGGCGGACGGGAGGACCTGGCAAAGCGGGTGCTGCGCACTCCGGGCACGCCTGAGGAGTCCTTCTCGGACGACCCGCTGCGAATGATGCGGGCCGCGCGGTTCGCTGCCCAGCTCGACTTCGAGGTGGCCCCCGAGGTCGTCGCCGCCATGACCGAGATGGCCGGGCGCATCGAGATCGTCTCGGCCGAGCGGGTACGGGACGAGCTGAACAAGCTGATCCTGTCCGCGCACCCGCGTAAGGGCCTGACGCTGCTGGTGGACGCCGGCCTGGCCGACCGCGTACTGCCCGAGCTGCCGACCCTGCGTCTGGAGCGCGACGAGCACCACCGGCACAAGGACGTCTATGAGCACACACTGATCGTCCTGGAGCAGGCGATCGAGCTGGAGCAGGACGGTCCCGACCTCGTTCTCCGGCTCGCCGCGCTGCTGCACGACATCGGCAAGCCGCGTACCCGCCGCTTCGAAGAGGACGGGCGGGTCTCGTTCCACCACCACGAGGTGGTCGGGGCGAAGATGACCAAGAAGCGGATGACGGCGCTCAAGTACTCCAACGAGCTGGTGAAGGAGGTCTCACGTCTGGTTGAACTCCACCTGCGCTTCCATGGATACGGCACCGGCGAGTGGACGGATTCGGCGGTCCGGCGCTATGTCCGGGACGCGGGTCCGCTCCTCGGTCACCTCCACAAGCTGACCCGCTCGGACTGCACGACCCGCAACAAGCGCAGGGCCGCCGCGCTCTCCCGTGCGTACGACGGCCTGGAGGAGCGCATCGCTCAGCTTCAGGAGCAGGAGGAGCTGGACGCGATCCGTCCCGACCTCGACGGCAACGAGATCATGGAGATCCTGGGCGTCGGACCCGGCCCGGCGATCGGGCAGGCGTACAAGTTCCTGCTGGAACTGCGCCTGGAGAACGGGCCGATGGAACAGGAGGCTGCGGTGGCGGCGCTCAGGGAGTGGTGGGCCGACCAGGGCTGAAGCCGTGTAACGGCGTGATGTTTCACGTGAAACATCACGCCGTTACACACGGAGGGCGGTGTTTCACGTGAAACACCGCCCTCCGTGTGCGTGCTGTGTCCTGCTCAGACTTCCTTGAGGCAGAGCACGACGTCGTGGCTGCTGCCCTGCTGGTAGTAGGAGATCGTCGCCTCCGTGATGGCCTCGCACTTGCTGGCGTCGCTGGAGTTGTCGAACTTCTCGACGACCTTGTACTGAGCGTCGCTGGAGGTGCAGTCGACCTCGTTGAGGTCGGGGCTCGTGTTCGAACCATCGTTGTGCATGCAGGCGCCCACGGACGTTGTCTCGGCGTCACTCTGGCTGAAGTACCACTTGCCCAGGCCGATGGCTATCGCAATGGCGATGAACACGCCTATGCGCAGCAGCTTCTTGCTGAAGCGGTTGGTCGGCGCGGGCGGCGGGACCGGAGCTCCCTGGAGCGGGGCACCCTGGTGCGGCGGGTACGGCTGCTGGGGCACCGCCGACGGGACGGGTGCAGGGGTGGTCGGGTTCGGGTCCTGCGGCGGTGGAGTGGTCACTCGGGGGTCCCCCTTGGCTATGGGTGCGCTTGGTGCGAAGTAAGACGCACGTAAGTTACCGGGACCCACTGACAACTCTGTACTTCGGAGGGTCTCTGTGGCCTTCATGTGACACTTAGCGGCGTTCAAAGCGTGCCATAGCTCCAGCAATTGCCCCGTAGATAACGGCGATTGTGACCAAGAGAGGGACAGAGCGGCCGTCGGAGGGCAGCATCAGGGCCGCCACCCCGGCCGCGCCGACGAAAGCGACGTTGAACAGGACGTCGTAGACGGAGAAGATCCGGCCGCGGAAACCGTCGTCGACCGAGGACTGGACGATCGTGTCCGTGGCGATCTTCGAGCCCTGGGTGACGAGGCCCAGGACGAACGCGGCGATCAGCATGGGTAATGCGGTGAACGCCAGTCCGAGCCCGGGCACCAGGATCGCCGCCGCTCCGGCGCACGCCACGATCCAGCCGCCGGGCCCGAGTCGTCCGGCCGCCGCCGGTGTCATCACGGCCGCAACGAAGAAGCCCGCCCCGGAGATCCCCACGGCGAGACCCAGCAGGGCCAGCCCGTCGTCGGAGCCGTCCGACCAGGCGTACCGGCAGAGCATCAGCACCATGACCGTCAGGGCGCCGTAGCAGAACCGCATCAGCGTCATCGCGGCCAGCGACCAGGCCGCCTCCCGGCGCCCCGGCTCGGCCAGATGCCGTACGCCTGCCGCCAGGCCGCGCGCGGTGCCGGTGAGGGCTGCCGCCAGCCGGGGCTGCACCAACTCGGGGTCGGGTCCCAGCAGTTCCCGGTCGAGGCGCAGGGAGGCGAGCGACGAACAGAGGTACAGGGCCGCGCCCAGGAGGACCACCGCGGCGTCGGAGTCGGAGGCCGCCAGTCGCACGACGAAGGCGAGTCCGCCGCCCGCCGTGGCGGCGAGGGTGCCGGCTGTCGGGGAGAGCGAGTTGGCGATCACCAGACGGTCGTCGTCGACCACCCGCGGCAGGGACGCCGAGAGACCGGCAAGAACGAAACGGTTGACGGCGGTGACGCAGAGGGCGGAGATGTAGAAGAGCCAGTCGGGGACATGGCTCAGCATCAGGACGGCTGTCACGCACGCCAGCAGGGCGCGCAGCAGATTGCCGTACAGGAAGACCTGGCGGCGGCGCCAGCGGTCCAGGAGGACGCCCGCGAAAGGGCCGACCAGGGAGTACGGCAGAAGCAGAACCGCCATCGCGGAGGCGATGGCAGCCGGCGAGGTCTGCTTCTCCGGTGAGAAGACGACGTACGTGGCGAGTGCGACCTGAAAGACGCCGTCGGCGCCCTGCGAGAGCAGTCGCACGGCGAGCAGGCGCCGGAAGTTCCTCAGACGCAGAAGTACGCGCAGGTCACGCACGACAGCCATGGGGCACAGCCTCACATACGAGGAGGGTCCCCGGGCGGATGACCCGGGGACCCTCGACGGGCAGGAGCGACAAGCCTGTTGGGGCTTGACCGGCGCTGGACTCCTCTCAGCGCTCGACTTCGCCCTTGATGAACTTCTCGACGTTGTCCCGTGCCTCGTCGTCGAAGTACTGGACCGGCGGGGACTTCATGAAGTAGCTCGACGCGGAGAGGATCGGGCCACCGATGCCGCGGTCCTTGGCGATCTTCGCGGCGCGCACGGCATCGATGATGACGCCGGCGGAGTTCGGGGAGTCCCAGAC
This sequence comes from Streptomyces sp. ADMS, assembly GCF_033441795.1. Classification (NCBI taxonomy): domain Bacteria; kingdom Bacillati; phylum Actinomycetota; class Actinomycetes; order Kitasatosporales; family Streptomycetaceae; genus Streptomyces; species Streptomyces sp. ADMS. The sequence goes on from NZ_JAVFVX010000058.1 coordinate 12,715, forward strand.
CTCCAGCTTGTACTCCAGGTTCAGCGGAACGTCGCCGAACGCGCGGCCCTCCAGGCGGACGTACGCCCACTTGCGGTCGTCGAGCCAGGCCACGTAGTCCGACGGGCCGATGTGGACGTTGTCGGCGCCCAGTTCGCGGTCGCGGATCTGGGAGGTGACGGCCTGCGTCTTGGAGATCTTCTTGGACTCCAGGCGCTCACGCTCGAGCATGTTCTTGAAGTCCATGTTGCCGCCGACGTTCAGCTGCATCGTGCGGTCCAGAACCACGCCCCGGTCCTCGAACAGCTTCGCCATCACACGGTGCGTGATCGTGGCGCCGACCTGCGACTTGATGTCGTCGCCGACGATCGGGACGCCCGCCTCGGTGAACTTGTCCGCCCACTCCTTGGTGCCGGCGATGAAGACCGGGAGGGCGTTGACGAAGGCGACCTTGGCGTCGATGGCGCACTGGGCGTAGAACTTCGCCGCGGCCTCGGAGCCCACGGGGAGGTAGCAGACAAGAACGTCGACCTGCTTGTCCCTGAGGACCTGGACGATGTCGACCGGGTCCTGGTCGGACTCCTCGATGGTCTCGCGGTAGTACTTGCCGAGCCCGTCGAGGGTGTGGCCGCGCTGGACCGTCACACCCGTGGAGGGGACGTCGCAGATCTTGATGGTGTTGTTCTCGGAGGCGCCGATGGCGTCCGCGAGGTCGAGCCCGACCTTCTTCGCATCGACGTCGAACGCGGCTACGAACTCCACGTCACGGACGTGGTACTCCCCGAACTGCACATGCATGAGGCCCGGGACCCTGGACGCCGGATCGGCGTCCTTGTAGTACTCGACTCCCTGTACCAGCGACGCGGCGCAGTTGCCCACGCCGACCACGGCTACGCGAACCGAACCCATTCGGCTGCTCCCTGTGTGTAAGAGTGAGGACCTGAGCGGCCCTCACGTGGCGGTGTCGTCGGACGGACCGGTCCGGGAGTCGTCCTCCCGGGACCGGGGCAGGCCGCCCGACGCTCCAGATGTGGTGTCCTGCGAGTCGGGTTCCCCGGAAACGGCACCTTTGAGGTCCCGCCCGGCCCGCTCGCTCTCGATGAGCTCGTTCAGCCAGCGCACTTCGCGCTCCACGGACTCCATTCCGTGGCGCTGGAGCTCAAGGGTGTAGTCGTCGAGGCGCTCCCGTGTACGCGCCAGAGAGGCGCGCATCTTCTCCAGACGCTCCTCCAGCCGGCCGCGGCGGCCCTCGAGCACGCGCATGCGTACATCGCGGGACGTCTGCCCGAAGAAGGCGAAACGAGCGGCGAAGTGCTCGTCCTCGTACGCGTCCGGGCCCGTCTGTGAGAGCAGTTCCTCGAAGTGCTCCTTACCTTCCGCCGTCAACCGATAGACGATCTTGGCGCGGCGCCCCGTGAGCGGCGCGGCGAGCGCGTCCTCGGGCGTACTCCCGGACTCCTCGATCAACCAGCCGCTCGCGACCAGCGTCTTGAGGCAGGGGTACAGCGTGCCGTAGCTGAAGGCGCGGAACACACCCAGTGACGTATTGAGTCGTTTGCGCAGCTCATAGCCGTGCATCGGGGACTCGCGGAGCAGGCCGAGGACGGCGAACTCGAGAATTCCGGCACGCCGGCTCATCGTCGCCTCCTTTCTCCCACGGTCCCACCGTGACGGTCTCCGGCACTGTTTATGCCGAGCTGATGTATCGACTCGATACATCTAGACGATAGATCGGCTCTGCGGATGCGACAAGAGGAGAGGTCGTGAAGGGGATCACATCACCGATTCGTAGAAAGCAAGTTGCCTGATTTGGGGTGAACTTCGGGCCTAGGCGGGTTTTGACGGTGCGTAGTCTGTGCGCCATGCAGTCCACCGGGAACCGAGTGACGTTTGGGGACGTCGTAGTGCTTGGTGCGGTACGGGTGAATGCGAACACGGCCGCATCCGTACTTTGGGGGGACCGGAATCCAGCCGCCGTTTCCAGGCGCGCGGGTGCGCCTGCCCAAGGAGTAGTCGTTCGATGAGCGAGCACCGTCGCAAACCGCCGCAGCCGCAGGGAGGCGGACGTGCCGCGCCCCGACGCGGCCAGTCCGGCTCGTCCTCCGGCCGCCGTGCGGCACCGCGAGGCGCCACCGAGTCTCCTTCCGACTCCTACGGATCGGGTTCCTACGGGTTGGGTCCCTATGGAGCGGAAGGCGAAGAGCGCCAGGCCGGAGGCCGCGCCGAAGCCCGGCGCGCCTCCCAGAGAAGTACTGGTGGACGTCGCAGAGGGGCCGAGGGCGGCGGACGCCGCGGCGGTCCCAGCGGCCCGAACGGGCCCGGGCGCGGCAGAGGCCGTGCGGCCGGCCCCCCTCCCGAGAAGCGCTTCATCGACTATCCACGCGCGGGCAAGTACGGAGCGGCGCGCTGGATGCCGTCGTGGCGGCAGGTGACGGGACTGTTCATCGGCTTCGTCGGCAGCCTGGTGGCGGTGGCCGGCATCGGCTACGCCTTGGTGGGCGTGCCGGATGTCGCGAAGGCCGCCAATGCCCAGAACAACGTCTACTACTGGGCCGACGGCAGCCAGATGGTGGCGACCGGTGGTGAGACGAACCGCCAGATCATCGGCTACGAGAAGATCCCGGCATCGATGCGGTACGCCGTGATGTCGGCCGAGAACAAGACGTTCGAGACCGACAGCGGTATCGACCCGATGGGCATTGCCCGAGCCCTGTTCAACATGGCCAAGGGCGGTCAGACACAGGGTGGTTCGACGATCACCCAGCAGTACGTGAAGAACGCCCGCCTGGACGACCAGTCGCAGACGCTCACGCGGAAGTTCAAGGAGCTGTTCATCTCCATCAAGGTCGGCACGAACGTCAAGAAGGAGGAGATCATGGCCGGTTACCTGAACACCGCCTACTACGGCCGTGACTCCTACGGACTCCAGGCGGCTGCCCGTGCGTACTTCAACAAGGACGCCGAGGACCTGACCCCCAGCGAGTGCGCCTTCCTGGCCGCGGTGCTGAAGGGCGCCACGTACTACGACCCGGCCGGCAACGTGGCTGTCGACTCCGTGAACGCCACCCGAGAAGCCAACACCAAGCGGGCCGTGGAGCGGTGGACGTGGATCCTCGACGAGGAGGTCAAGGACGGGCGCATGACGGCGGCCGAGCGAGCCAAGATCACGGCCTTCCCGAAAATCCAGAACCCGCGTTCCAACACCGCGCTGAGCGGCCAGATCGGCTACCTCGTCGACCTCGCCAAGGGCTACCTCATCAACAACACCGACAAGACCGGGATCACCGCCGACCAACTGCAGCAGGGCGGCTACTCGGTCTACACGACCTTCGACAAGAAGAAGGTCGCGGCGTTGGAGAAGGCGGTCACGAAGGTTCAGAAGGCGAACATCAAGCCCGACGAGCGCCCGGAGACCGACAGGTACGTCCAGTTCGGTGGCGCTTCCGTCGACCCGACGACGGGTGCGATCAAGGCCATCTACGGCGGTGAGGACGCGACCAAGCACTTCACGAACAACGCCGACACGACGGGCGCCCAGGTGGGTTCGACGTTCAAGGCGTACGTACTCGCCGCCGCGATGAAGTGGGGCGTCCGGGATCCGGAGCTGGGGCCGACGCAGGCACAGGACGAGCGGACCCAGGTCTCTCCGGAGAGCATCTACAGCGGCAAGAACAAGCTCAAGATCGAGAACTACGACAACACGATCTGGAAGGACAAGGACGACAAGGAGTGGCTGCAGCGCAACGACGGCGACGAGTCGTACAACGCGCCCAGCTTCCGCATCGACCTGCGTGAGGCGATGCGGGTCTCCTCCAACTCCGCCTACGTCCAGCTCGGTATGGACGTTGGCCTGGACAAGGTCCGGGAGTCCGCCACCGATGCGGGCCTCCTCGACAGCAGCCTGGCCAGCGCCAACTTCCCGTCGTTCTCGCTCGGTACCTCGGACCCGAGTGCGATCCGAGTGGCCGGCAGTTACGCGACCTTCGCGGCGAGCGGCAAGCAGAACAACCCGTACTCGGTCGAGAAGGTCACCAGCAAGGACGGCACGGTCTTCGATCACAGGAAGATCGCCAAGGCGAAGCAGGCGTTCACTGCCCAGGTCGCCGACAACGTCACCAACGTCCTCAAGACCGTGGTCGACGACGGAACAGGTACGGCGGCCCAGCTGACCGGCCGTGAGGTGGCCGGCAAGACAGGTACCACCGACGGCAACAAGTCGGCCTGGTTCGTCGGCTACACCCCGCAACTGTCCACGGCGATCAGCATGTTCCGGATGGACGACGACGAGACCAACAAGAACCGCGAGTTCCTGGAGATGTACGGTACGGGCGGCCAGGAGAAGATCCACGGCGCCTCGTTCCCGGCCGAGATCTGGCAGGACTACATGGAACAGGCGCTCAAGGGTGCGCCGGTGAAGAACTTCCCGACTCCGGAGCCCTATGGCGAGGTCGTCGACGAGGATCCCCTGCCGAGCCCGACTCCCACTGTCACCGAGACCGAGGAAGCGTCGCCGACACCGAGCCTGACACCCTCCGAGGAAGAGGTCGAGCCCTCTCCCTCGCCCTCACCGAGCGAAACCTGCGGCACCTTCGACGTCACGTGCGAAGACACCGGGGGGACCGACACGGGAGGCACGGACGGAGGCACTACGGACGGCGGAGTGACATCCAGTCCAACTCCCTCGGAGAGTGACGAGGAAACCAACGGCAACGCGAACGGCAACGGCAGCGGAGGCATCTTCGGCTGACCCAACGGTTGGCCGAGTAGATCGACGAGGGTGTTTCACGTGAAACACCGATCCGATTCAGGCTGTTTCACGTGAAACATGGGGCCGTCGTACCGACCAGGTGCGGCGGCCCTCGGCGTATTCCTAGGCGCGTACGGCAGGATGTGGCCCATGTCCAGTGCAGAGACGACGCAAGTGAGCGTGCGCGAGCCGGATCCGGTACGGCCGACCAAGGACGACGAGATCGCCGTGGCCGGCAGTGAGCTGATTGGCGGCCCCATCGGACGGCGTGCCCTGCTGGGAACGTCCTGGTGGACTCCGGTACGGGTGGTCGCGCTCGTGGCGATCGGCATGTTCGCCCTCGGGCTGGTCCAGAAAGCCCCCTGCTACAACGGCGGCTGGTTCTTCGGGGCAAGCACGCAGTACACGCACGCCTGTTACTCCGACATTCCGCACCTCTACCAGGGTCGCGGATTCGCCGACGGACTCGTGCCGTACTTCGACAAGATCTCCGGCGACATGGAGTACCTCGAGTACCCGGTGCTGACCGGCGTGTTCATGGAGGTGGCCGCCTGGCTCACGCCCGGCAGTGGCACCATCCAGCACCAGGAGCAGTGGTACTGGTTCGTCAACGCCGGAATGCTGATGGTGTGCGCGGCGATCATCGTCGTATGCGTGTCGCGTACACACGCGCGTCGCCCCTGGGACGGTCTGCTGGTCGCTCTGGCACCCGCCTTCGCGCTCACGGCCACCATCAACTGGGACCTGCTGGCAGTCGCTCTCACGGCCGCGGCGATGCTCATGTGGTCCCGCAACCGGCCCCTCGCCTTCGGAGTCCTGCTGGGGCTCGCCACGGCCGCCAAGCTCTATCCCTTCCTGCTGCTGGGCCCTTTGTTCGTGCTGTGCTGGCGCGCAGGCAGGTGGCGGTCCTTCGGCAAGGCACTGGGCGGCGCCGTTGTCGCCTGGGTAGCCGTGAACCTTCCGGTGATGGTCTTCGCCTTCGAGGGCTGGTCGAAGTTCTACACGTTCAGCCAGGAGCGGGGCGTCGACTTCGGTTCCTTCTGGCTGATCCTCGCCCACCACTCGGACAAGCCGCTCACCACCGAAACCGTCAACACCCTCGCGATGCTCCTGGTGCTGGCCTCTGCCGGGGGTATCGCGGCACTCGCGCTGACCGCCCCGCGACGTCCGCGCTTCGCCCAGTTGGCCTTCCTGATCGTCGCGGCCTTCATCCTCACCAACAAGGTCTACTCACCCCAGTACGTCCTGTGGCTGGTCCCCCTCGCCGTACTGGCCCGCCCGAAATGGCGGGACTTCCTGATCTGGCAGGCGTGCGAGGTCGCGTACTTCCTGGGGATCTGGATGTACCTCGCCTACACGACCAGCGGTGACGCTCACAAGGGCCTGCCCACCGAGGGCTACCAATTCGCCATCGCCGCTCACCTGGTGGGCACGCTGTACCTGTGTGCCGTGATCGTCCGGGACATTCTCATGCCGGAGCGGGACGTGGTGCGCCGGGCCGGTGGCGACGACCCGTCCGGGGGTGTACTCGGCGGTGCTGAGGACGTCTTCGTACTCGGTTCCGCGGCCCATCCGCCGCGGCACGCCGCCCACTTCGACGGGCCGCAGGTGGAATGGGGCAGTGAGCGAGTGCGGGAGGACGATGGCCGTTCGCTCTGAGCGAACACTGCTCGTGAGGGTCGTGCGAAGGGGCCGTACACGCAATCCGCGTACGGCCCCTTCGCACTGCTTCAGCTGTGTCAGTGGTCGACGATCCGGTCGAACTGTGTGGTGGTGTGCCGCAGGTGAGCCACCAGCTCTTCGCCGACCTTCGGCTCCGGAGCGTCCGACGGCACGAAGAGAATGGAGACCTGCATGTGGGGCGGCTCGGCGAACCAGCGTTGCTTGCCCCCCCAGACGAACGGCGAGAGGTTCCGGTTGACGGTGGCGAGCCCGGCCCGGGCGACGCCCTTGGCGCGCGGCATGACACCGTGCAGCGCCTTGGGGGCCTCCAGGCCCACTCCGTGCGACGTACCGCCCGCCACGACCACCAGATAGCCGTCCGAGGCCGCCTTCTGCTGCCGATAGCCGAAGCGGTCGCCCTTGGCGACGTGTGTGACGTCCAGGACCGCGCCGCGGTACTGCGTGGCCTCGTGGTCCCCCAGCCACAGCCGGGTGCCGATACGGGCGCGGAAGCGGGTCTGCGGGAACTGCTGCTGAAGCCGCGCCAGGTCCTCTGCCTTGAGGTGGCTGACGAACATGGTGTGCAGGGGCAGCCGCGCCGCGCGCAGTTGGTCCATCCAGCCGATGACCTCCTCCACGGCGTCCGAACCATCGGTGCGGTCCAGCGGCAGGTGGATCGCGAAGCCTTCGAGGCGTACGTCCTCTATGGCGGCGTGCAACTGAGGGAGTTCCTGCTCGGTCACTCCGTGGCGTCTCATGGAGGACATGACCTCGATGACCACACGGGCGCCGACGAGGCCGTGCACCCCGTCCACCGACGACACCGAGCGGATGACGCGATCGGGCAGCGGCACCGGCTCCTCGCCCCGTCTGAAGGGCGTCAGTACCAGCAGGTCACCGCTGAACCAGTCCTTGGTCCGGGCGGCCTCGTACGTCGTGCCGACGGCCAGGATGTCCGAGCCCAGCCGAGTGGCCTCCTCTGCGAGCCGCTCGTGTCCGAAGCCGTAGCCGTTGCCCTTGCAGACCGGGACGAGCCCCGGGAACTGCTCGGACACGTGCTTGTGGTGCGCACGCCAGCGCGCGGTGTCGACGTAGAGCGTGAGCGCCATGGCCGGGACCTGGAACCTTTCTCGTGGCTGCGGTGTATCAGAGGTGCGAACGGAAATTGGGGGACATCAGCGGCGCGACATGTAGATGTCGAGCGCCTTGTGGAGCAGCTTGTTGAGCGGGAAGTCCCACTCACCGAGGTATTCGGCAGCCTGCCCACCGGTGCCGACCTTGAACTGGATCAGGCCGAAGAGGTGGTCCGTCTCGTCCAGCGAGTCGGAGATGCCGCGCAGGTCGTAGGCGGTGGCCCCCAGCGCGTAGGCGTCGCGCAGCATCCGCCACTGCATGGCGTTCGAGGGGCGGACCTCACGACCGATGTTGTCCGAAGCGCCGTAGGAGTACCAGACGTGGCCGCCGACGATCAGCATCGTCGCCGCCGACAGGTTCACTCCGTTGTGGCGGGCGAAGTAGAGCCGCATGCGGTTGGGGTCCTCGGTGTTGAGGGCTGTCCACATGCGCTGGAAGTACGACAGCGGGCGGGGCCTGAAGTGGTCACGCACCGCCGTGATCTCGTACAGCCGCTGCCACTCCTCCAGGTCGTGATAGCCACCCTGGACGACCTCGACGCCGGCCTTCTCGGCCTTCTTGATGTTGCGGCGCCACAACTGGTTGAAGTTCTTGTGGACCTCTTCCAGCGAGCGGTTCGCGAGCGGCACCTGGTAGACGTAACGAGGCTGTACGTCGCCGAAACCGGCCCCGCCGTCCTCGCCCTGTTGCCAGCCCATACGACGCAGCTTGTCGGCGACCTCGAAGGCACGCGGCTCGATGAAATCGGCCTCGATGTCGCGCAGCCGCTTCACGTCCGGGCTCTGGATGCCCGCCTTGATGGACGTCGCCTCCCAGCGCCGGATGATCACCGGAGGGCCCATCTTCACGGAGAAGGCGCCCTGCTGCTTGAGGTGCGCCAGCATCGGCTGGATCCAGTCGTCGAGATTCGGCGCGAACCAGTTGATGACCGGACCCTCGGGCAGATAGGCGAGATACCGCTTGATCTTGGGCAGTTGGCGGTACAGCACGAGGCCCGCGCCGACCATCTCGCCCGTCCGGTCGTCGAACCACCCGAGGCTCTCGGAGCGCCACTCCGCCTTGACGTCTGCCCAGGCCGGAACCTGCATGTGGCTCGCCGACGGCAGGCTCTGGATGTACGCCAGATGCTGCTCTCGGCTGATCGTCCTCAGGGTCAGGCTCATTCGGGGCGCTCCTCGGGCTGGGGTGTCCCCATGGGTACAGGGGCTCCGGCTCTCGCGCCGAAGCCTACTGCGCCCTGCGAGCGCCTCGTCTGGCCGTACGGTACCTGTGCCCCGGCCCTGCACCGGCCGGGGCACCAGGGTGCGGTCCGCGTCAGCCGATCACGCCGCCGAAGAGGCCACCGTGGGCCATGCCGAGGAAGAAACCGACGGCTGCGGCACCGAGGCCCAGGATCAGCCCGAAGCGTTCGCGGGTCGTCTCCGAGACGAACTGTCCGTACGCACCGGTGAGGATCCCCACCAGGCCGGTCCAGGAGCTGAGCAGATGCAGGCTGTGGAACATCGCCGTGATGAAGGCCGTCATCCCGAGCACCAGTGTCACGGCGAGCAGGCTGTCCTGGAGCGGATGAGGCTTACCGTCGGTGGCCAAGAGGGATCCGGCGGTGTTGGGTCGCAATGCCTGTGCCATGTGGCACCTCCTGCGGAAGGCGGCGCATCGTAGCGCCATACACACCCGATGTGTACAGATTGACGGCAGCCGGGGCCTGATTTCAACCCGAAGCCGCTGTGCGGGTACTCTGTACCGTCTGCACCGGTGTCTGCCCAGGCCATGGCGAGGAATCCTCTCGGGGACCTCCGATTGTCAGTGGCCGTGTATACCGTTGCGTACGCATAACAACCCTCCTGCCACGGAACGACCGTGGCCGCTGAGTCCAAAGGAGGTGGGTTCCACATGCGTCACTACGAAGTGATGGTCATCCTCGACCCCGAGCTGGAGGAGCGCGCTGTCGCCCCTCTGATCGAGAACTTCCTCTCCGTCGTCCGTGAGGGCAACGGAAAGGTGGAGAAGGTCGACACCTGGGGCCGTCGTCGTCTCTCGTACGAGATCAAGAAGAAGCCCGAGGGCATCTACTCGGTCATCGACCTGCAGGCCGAGCCTGCGGTCGTCAAGGAGCTCGACCGCCAGATGAACCTGAACGAGTCGGTCCTCCGGACCAAGGTCCTCCGCCCCGAGACCCACTGAGCCTCCCGCTCAGCCAATCTCGGGATTTCGAGTAGCAGCACCAAAAGCAGCCAGCAGCAAACCCGCCGAGAGGTTCCCCTATGGCAGGCGAGACCGTCATCACGGTCGTCGGCAATCTTGTCGACGACCCCGAGCTGCGCTTCACCCCCTCCGGTGCGGCGGTCGCGAAGTTCCGTGTCGCGTCCACCCCCCGCACCTTCGACCGTCAGACGAATGAGTGGAAGGACGGCGAGAGCCTGTTCCTGACCTGCTCGGTCTGGCGTCAGGCGGCGGAGAACGTCGCGGAGTCGCTCCAGCGAGGCATGCGCGTCATCGTGCAGGGCCGGCTGAAGCAGCGGTCCTACGAGGACCGTGAGGGTGTCAAGCGCACGGTCTACGAGCTGGACGTTGAGGAAGTCGGCGCCAGCCTGCGCAATGCCACGGCCAAGGTCACCAAGACCGCCGGCCGGGGCGGCCAGGGCGGTTACGGCGGCGGTGGCGGTGGCGGCCAGCAGGGCGGCGGCTGGGGTGGAAACTCCGGTGGCGCTCCGCAGGGCGGCGGCGCTCCGGCCGACGACCCCTGGGCGACCGGCGCTCCCGCCGGTGGCAACCAGGGCGGCAGCGGCAGCGGCAGCGGTGGCAGCGGCTGGGGTGGAAACTCCGGCGGCTCCGGCGGCTCCGGCGGTTCCGGCGGCGGCTACTCGGACGAGCCCCCCTTCTAGGCCTTCGGGCCGGAGGTGGGCCGTACCCACACTTCTTGATCACACAGGAGAAACACCATGGCGAAGCCGCCTGTGCGCAAGCCTAAGAAGAAGGTCTGCGCTTTCTGCAAGGACAAGGTCACGTACGTGGACTACAAGGACACGAACATGCTGCGGAAGTTCATTTCCGACCGCGGCAAGATCCGTGCCCGCCGCGTGACCGGCAACTGCACGCAGCACCAGCGTGACGTCGCCACGGCCGTCAAGAACAGCCGTGAGATGGCGCTGCTGCCCTACACCTCCACTGCGCGATAAGGGAAGGGTGACCGACTAATGAAGATCATCCTCACCCACGAGGTCTCCGGCCTCGGTACCGCGGGCGACGTCGTCGACGTCAAGGACGGTTACGCTCGCAACTACCTGATCCCGCGGAACTTCGCGATCCGCTGGACCAAGGGTGGCGAGAAGGACGTCGAGCAGATTCGTCGCGCTCGCAAGATCCACGAGATCCAGACCATCGAGCAGGCCAACGACATCAAGGCCCGCCTCGAAGGCGTGAAGGTCCGTCTGGCAGTCCGCTCGGGTGACGCCGGTCGTCTCTTCGGTTCCGTCACCCCGGCCGACATCGCCACGGCGATCAAGGCTTCCGGTGGCCCCGAGGTCGACAAGCGCCGCATCGAGCTGGGCTCGCCGATCAAGACGCTCGGTGCCCACGAGACGTCCGTGCGTCTGCACCCCGAGGTTGCCGCCAAGGTCAACATCGAGGTCGTCGCCGCCTAAGCGCTGCGCTCGCTGAAGCAGTTGTGGGGCCGCACCCTCCCCGGGGTGCGGCCCTTCTGCGTGAGCGGACTCGGGCACGTGGCGCACCGGGATTGCCCCGGGGACACGAGGAGCCGAGTCCACCGATGTTTCACGTGAAACGGCCGGAATCTGGTCGATGTTTCACGTGAAACAGGGTGGTGCGGGGCGGAGGAGAGCGCGGTCCGGCGTTCGGCACTCCCCGTAAGTTTCAGCGGGTGGCGCCCGTGACGATCCACCGGCCCGAGCGGGCTCGCAACCACAGAGTGAGCATACGGACGGTCATCATGAGCGTCATCGCTCCCCAGAGGCTGGTCAGGCCGCCGCCGAAGGTCGGCACGAGCAGGGCGACCGGTGCGAAGGCGGCCAGTGTGATCAGCATCGCCCCTGCCAGGTAGGGGCCGTCGCCCGCGCCCATCAGTACGCCGTCGAGGACGAAGACGATTCCGCAGATCGGCTGTGACAACGCGACCATGAGCAGGGCCGGCAACGCGGTGTCTTTGACCACGGAGTCACTGGTGAACAGAGGCAGGAACAGCGGCCTGCTGATGATCACCAGCAGGCCGAGCGCGATTCCGGCTGCGATGCCCCACTCGACCATGCGGCGGCAGGCCTCACGGGCGCCCCGAGTGTCGTTCGCGCCTAGGTAGCGCCCAATGATGGCCTGCCCTGCGATGGCGATCGCGTCGAGCGCGAAGGCGAGCAGGCTCCACAAGGACAGGATGATCTGGTGTGCGGCGACGTCAGCGTCCCCGAGCCGTGCGGCGACGGCCGTGGCGATCATCAAAATCGCCCTCAGGGAAAGGGTGCGCACCAGAAGCGGCGCGCCTGCCTGAGCGGAGGCCCGAATCCCCGCGGTGTCGGGGAGCAGGGAGGCGCCGTGCCGACGCGCGCCGCGGAGGACGACCCTGAGGAAGGCCGCCGCCATGCCCCACTGGGCGATGACGGTGCCCCAGGCGGAACCGGCGATGCCGAGGTCCGCGCCGTAGACGAGGCCCGCGTTCAGGGCGCCGTTGGCGACGAATCCCGCGATCGCTACATACAGCGGGGTTCTGGTGTCCTGAAGGCCACGCAGAACGCCGGTGGAGGCGAGGACGACAAGCATGGCCGGGATGCCGAGCGCCGAGATCCGCAGATAGGTGACCGCATACGGAGCGGCGGTGTCCGAGGCGCCAAGGAGATCCACGAGTGCGGGTGCCAAGGGCAGGACGACGGCAATGACCGCGGTGCCGAGCAGGAGGGCGAGCCAAATGCCGTCCATGCCCTGGCGTATGGCGGCTTGGAGATCGCCCGCGCCGACGCGTCGGGCGACGGCGGCCGTGGTGGCGTACGCGAGGAAGACGAAAACGCTGACGGCAGTGGTGAGGAGGACGGAGGCGATGCCGAGTCCGGCCAGTTGAGCTGTGCCCAGGTGACCGATGATCGCGCTGTCGACCATGACGAAGAGGGGCTCGGCGACGAGGGCGCCGAAAGCAGGGACAGCCAGTGCGACGATCTCTCGGTCGTGTCGGCGCCGGGTCGCCCTGCGGTCAGCGGGAGCCTGTGTCATGACCACCAATCTAATCTTCCACAGGTAAGAGATGCAATGGCATTATGACTATTACTGCTCCTCTTGAGGTGTGCGTCGTCGCATGCCGCTCGCGGAGATCTTGGCCCGATGGGGAAAGTTTTTCTTCTGCACAGCCGGTGGATGGTAAACGTGCTGGTCGGAGCCGGTCCACCAGAAGTCGCGAAAGCTTGTTCACAGGGCTGTCCACCGGCTCGTGCACAGGTTTTGCGGAGTTCTCCACAGCATCGGGGCCGTCGTCCACATGGCCTGTGGATAACCAGATTGGCTGACGGTGCCGACGGGCCTACGGTGGTCCGGCGCCCGCTCCTTCTCCAGGCCTCGGAAACGTCACAAAACCGACGCGCCGGAACCGGAGTTGGGCCTCTTATTTGTCAGTGCCGTGCCGTAGAACAGAGGGGCACGGCGAGGTCCGCTCGGCGGACGGGAGGAGGTCGCTCGGTGAGTATTTCCGAGCCCTTGGACGATCCGTGGGCCGACAGCGGTCCCAGTGATCGACTGCCCCCCTCCCGACAGCGCCGCGAAGGAGGCCGAAGCCGCGACGAACAGCACGACCGAGGCCGCGAAAACGGTGCGTGGGAGAGCGAGGGCACGTCCTTCGAGCGGGTACCGCCGCAGGACCTCGACGCTGAACAGTCTGTCCTCGGCGGCATGCTCCTGTCCAAGGACGCGATCGCCGACGTCGTCGAGGTACTCAAGGGCCACGACTTCTACCGGCCCGCGCACGAGATCATCTACGGGGCGATCCTTGATCTCTACGCGAAGGGCGAGCCGGCCGACCCCATCACGGTCGCGGCCGAGCTCACCAGACGAGGCGAGATCACCAAGGTCGGTGGCGCACCTTATCTGCACGCGCTGGTACAGACGGTGCCGACGGCGGCGAACGCCGAGTACTACGCGGAGATCGTGCACGAGCGTGCGGTCCTGCGGCGTCTGGTCGAGGCCGGAACCCGTATCACCCAGATGGGATACGCGGCCGACGGGGACGTGGACGAGATCGTCAACAGCGCCCAGGCCGAGATCTACGCGGTCACCGAGCAGCGCACCACCGAGGACTATCTGCCGCTCGGCGACATCATGGAGGGCGCGCTCGACGAGATCGAGGCGATCGGCTCCCGTTCGGGGGAGATGACCGGTGTGCCGACCGGGTTCACCGACCTCGACCAGCTCACCAACGGTCTGCACCCCGGTCAGATGATCATCATCGCGGCCCGCCCTGCCATGGGTAAGTCGACGCTGGCGCTGGACTTCGCTCGTGCGTGCTCGATCAAGCACAACATGCCGAGCGTGATCTTCTCCCTCGAGATGGGCCGCAACGAGATCGCCATGCGACTACTGTCCGCCGAGGCACGCGTGGCCCTTCACCACATGCGCTCCGGCACGATGACCGACGAGGACTGGACTCGGCTCGCTCGCCGCATGCCGGACGTCTCGGCCGCGCCGCTGTACATCGACGACTCCCCGAACCTGTCGATGATGGAGATCCGTGCCAAGTGCCGCCGCCTCAAGCAGCGCGCGGACCTCAAGCTCGTGGTCATCGACTACCTTCAGCTGATGCAGTCCGGCGGCAAGCGGTCCGAGAGCCGTCAGCAGGAGGTCTCCGACATGTCGCGAAACCTGAAGCTCCTGGCCAAGGAGCTGGAGTTGCCGGTAATCGCGCTGTCGCAGCTGAACCGAGGTCCCGAGCAGCGTACGGACAAGAAGCCCATGGTCTCCGACCTGCGTGAGTCCGGCTCGATCGAGCAGGACGCGGACATGGTGATCCTGCTGCACCGCGAAGACGCGTACGAGAAGGAGTCACCGCGCGCGGGCGAGGCGGACATCATCGTCGGCAAGCACCGAAACGGCCCGACGGCGACGATCACGGTCGCCTTCCAGGGGCACTACTCGCGGTTCGTGGACATGGCCCAGACGTGAGCCCGGGTCCTGTAGGTTTCCAGATTCCGTGGCCACTTTCCATCAGCGATGGCCACTGCGTGGCCAATAGGACACGGGGATGGAAATCATGCTCCGTGAACGAGTAGTTCCCCTCTTCGTGTACAGGACGTCTCCAGTAGTCGTCATCACGCCTTGCCGGGGCAGGACCCCAGCGTTTGGCGGCTGACGGGCCGCCTCGGGAAACGCGGGGTAGGTGGTCCGATGGGTACAGCGGTGGCCGCGCCGGTACGACTGAGTGTCCGGCGCGGTGACGAGGCCGTGGTGGAGGACCTGCACTGGCCGTCGGTGCCGCTCGGGCTGCTTCGAGAGGCCCGGCCGTGGCGGACCTTCCGCTGGTACAAGGGGCAGCAGCACTATTCCGGCACGTATTGGTCGGCCACCGTGGGCGATCACGTGATCTACGAGTCGAGGCTGGAGCTGGGCAGGCTGCTGTTCGCCGACTTCGCTCAGGAGGTGCGGCACATCGTCGCCCAGCCCTTCCTGCTCAAGGCCGAGCTGGACGGCGAGGTCCGCAAGCACATCCCGGACTATCTGCTCCTGACGGACGACGGCCCGCTGGTCGTGGACGTCAAGCCGCGCCATCGGCTTCAGAAGCCGGAGGTCGCCTTCACGTTCACCTGGACGCGGGAGGCGGTTATGTCGCGCGGGTGGCGGTACGAGGTGTGGAGCGAGCCGGATCCGCACGTATTGGAAAACGTCCGGTTCCTGGCCGGCTACCGCCGCGCCTGGCTCTTCGACCCTGACCTGGTGGCGGCCTTGCAGGCCGTGGATCTGGACGGGATGTTGCTGGGCGATGCCTTCCGGCTGCTGCCCGAGCGTCCCCGGCCGCTGGTGAAGTCGGCGGTACTGCACCTGCTGTGGTCCGGGCATGTGATGACCGCGCTGGACCGGCCGCTGAGCGCGGGGCACGTGCTGCGGAGGGGCGCATGAGTGGGGCGGGGGCGAAACTGGGCGTCGGGACGCACTTCCGGCTGGACGGCGAGACGGTCGAAGTCGTGGAGTTCGCCAGCATGGCTACGGGCATGGAGGTCATCCTCAAGGACGGACGCGACCGGCTGGCCCGGATGTCGCTGCGTGAGTTGCTGACTTCGGATCGCGCCGAGTTGATCCACGACGGATCGGGGCGGTCGTCTGCCGATGACGAGGACGTCGCGGCCGTGGTGCTGAACCGGCTGACCAAGGAGGAGAAGAAGGAAGTCCTGGAGCGGGCCGAGCATGTCCGGGAGATGCTGACGGGCTACCGCTCCGGCAGCGAGGACCTCCCGCGGCCTGGCGAGCCACGGCCTCAGTACGCTCCTGGCCTGCCGCTGCATGCCAGGTATGAGGCCAAGGCAGCGGAACTGGGGGTGTCCGCCCGGTCGACGCGCCGGTGGGCACAGGAATTCCGCGAGCACGGCGAGGCTGGTCTCGTGCCGAGGGCGGCTCGGGCGGACGGTGGGCTGAGCAATGCTGATCCGCGCTGGGTCGAGGCCGCGGAAGAGGTGCTGAGCGAGTACGAGGAAGAGTCGCGGCCCTCAGTGAAGGTGGTGCTCGAAGAAGTCGAGGCCCGCGTCAAAACTAAATTCAAGCTGGTCAAGGTGCCGGTGCCACCGCAGACAACGGCCTACCGGTGGATGCAAGAACTGGAGCGACGTCATCCGACGTTCCGGCTGAGTACGCAGCGCAACCGCGACATCGCCGACCGCCCAAGGGGCGTCTACGGGAAACTGAGGCCCACGCGGCCGGGCGAGTACGTTCTGATGGACACCACGCGGCTGGACGTGTTCGCGCTCGACCCAGTGACGCTGCGGTGGATGCAGGCGGAGCTGACCGTCGCCATGGACTGGTACACCCGCTGCATCATCGGTCTGCGGGTGACTCCAGTGTCGACGAAGGCCATCGACGCGGCGGCCGTGCTCTACCAGGCATACCGTCCCCAGCCGGTGCCGGAGAGTTGGCCTAGGGAAGCGGCCTGGCCCGAGCACGGCATTCCGCGCGGGGTGCTGGTGGAGGCTGAGGCCGTGCATGGGCCCGTCACCGGGGTCTGGGGGCCGAAGGTGGTTCCGGAGACGTTGATTGTCGATCACGGCAAGATCTATCTGTCGGCGCATCTGACCAGCGTCTGTCGCAGGATGGGGATCTCGGTGCAGCCGGCGAGGCTGCGCACGGGCCGGGACAAGGGTCCGGTGGAGCGGTTCTTCCGGACCCTGCGGGAAGACCTGCTGCAGCGGCTGCCGGGCTACAAGGGACCCAACATCCACTCGCGTGGCTTGAATCCGGAGAAGGACGCCTTCTTCTTCCACCACGAACTTGAGGCGATCATCCGGGAGTGGGTAGCGGTGGACTATCACCGCACGCCACATGAGGGACTGCTCGACCCACACCTGCCGAAGGTGGAACTGTCTCCGGCGAGGATGTTCGAGCACGGTCTCGCGCGGGCGGGCTACATCGAGGTGCCCCGGGACCCGCACCTGGCCTTCGAGTTCCTCGATGTCACGATGCGCACCGTCCAGCACTACGGCGTCGAGATCAACAGCCGTCGCTACAACGGTCCCTGTCTCGATGGGCTGCGCGACATGGCCGGCTCCGACATCGACCTGGATAAGCGGCGGCTGGAGTTCTTCGCTGATCCCGACGATGCCACTCGGATCCACTTCCGGGACCACGAACGCGTCTGGCACACCCTTGAGTGGGAGCATGCGCCCAGCCTGGACATGCCGCTGAGCGAGGAAGCGCTCCAGTTCGCCCGGCGCCTGGCGGCGAAGGAGTACACCTACCCCGACGACCGGCTCGCCATCGCCCTGCTGCTGAAACGGTGGAACCTCGGCCTGGGCATTTCCCTGGTCGAACGACGGATGGCCTTGCGGCTCTCCCGCGAACAGGCCGCTCTGGACCTCCCCGAGGCGCACGCCGACGCCGTCAGTTCGCTGCCGTCGGTCGCCCGTGTGCTGTCTCTGCCCGCACAGGCCGAGCCGCCGGCAGCCGAGGCCGCCCCAGTGGTGGAAGAGGGCGATGACGACGGGGACAGCCTCGAAGAGCTGGACGAGGAAATCGACTTCTACGCAACCGCCTTGAAGGACATCGATGACTGACCGGAAGCGTTCCGAGGACGACCTTCACGCCAAACTCGATCACCTGACGCTGTCTCGCAAGGAAGGCTTCCGGCGCCTGATGGACGCTTCGTCGCGGCCTCGCCCGGAGCACCTCACACGCCGTCAGTTGTCTCTTCTGGGAGAGAAGGCCCGCGCTGACTACGACCGGCACCGCCGCAAATGGCACGCGAACCTCGGGCCCCTGCGCACCCCCCAGATGGAAGCCCTGCACGAGGACCTGTGGGACATCATCGACAGCAACGAGCAGGATGGTGACAAGGTCAAAGGCAGCATCGCCATTGACGCCTTCCCCGGCCTGGGCAAGACCACGTCCGCCCTCGCCTTCGCCAAACTGCTCCACCGGCGTGTGATCGAGGAGGAGGGCGAGTACACCGATCAGGGGCATGAGCGGTGGCCGGTCTGTCGAGTGGGCCTGACCAGCAACACCAGCATGCGCGACTTCAACCGGGCGATCCTGGAGTTCTTCGCTCACCCCGGACGCTTCCGGGGCACCGCCACCGACTTCGGCTTCCGCGCACTCGACTGCGTCCTCTCCTGCGAAACAACGCTCTTGATCGTCGATGACCTGCACTTCCTGCGCTGGAGGAACCGGACCGGCATCGAGGTGAGCAACCACTTCAAGTACATCGCCAACGAGTTCCCCGTCACCCTGCTCATGATCGGCGTCGGCCTGCAGGCACGAGGCCTGTTCGACGAGGGCGACAGCTACGAAGACGCCGTACTCGCCCAGACAGGACGCCGCACCACCCGGCTGGGCATGAAGCCCTTCACCATCGACACTGAGGAAGGACGCACAGACTGGCGCAACACCCTCCTCGCCATCGAGGAACGGGTCGTCCTGGCGGACAAGTACCCCGGCATGATCGCGGACGATCTGTCCGACGAACTCTTCGCCCGCAGCACCGGACACATCGGCTCCCTCATGACACTGGTCAACCGTGCCTGTCAGAGAGCCGTACGCACCGGGGCCGAGCGGATCGACCTCGAACTGCTGTCGAAGGTCAAGAACGACGCCGCCTCCGAGAAAGGACGCGAAGAACTTCGACAGGCCTTGGCCGCAGGGCGGCTGGTCAGCAAGCCCAAGAAGAAGGCAGCGTGAGCACGCTCCGATCACTGCCGATCACGGTTCCGCCGTTGCCGGGTGAGGCGCTGGACTCGTGGTTCGAGGTGACCGCACACCGCTTGCGGACACCCCTGAGTGACCTGCTGCCAGCACTTGGCCTGGCCCGGCGGGTCGACGCCGGCGACTGCCACCGTGACATCCCAGCCCGCTGGGCGATCCTGCTCCGTGACAACGAAGCCGCCGACATCTCTGACGCCACCGGCGTGAACTCCCAGGTTCTGCACGCGATGACGCTCGCGCACTTCGACGGCCGAGCACTCAAGATCAAACGGGAAACGAGACAGGTCAGCCGATGGCACCACTGGGGACGCCAGGCCGGATCACGCTTCTGCCCTGACTGCCTGGCCGAGACGAAGGGCCGGTGGAAGCTGAGCTGGCGGCTGGGCTGGATGTTCGCCTGCCTCGATCACAGCCGCTTCCTCGCCGACGCGTGCTCCCAGTGCGGTCAAATGCCTTGGAAACGGCTGCATCAGCAGCGCTATGTCCCGAATCCGGGAATATGCGCCTTCCCGGGCAAGCGCGGAGAACCCGGCAGAAGTCACCAACGCTGCGGCTACCGACTCTCCGAGGTCGCAAGCATCGAGCTTGGGCCCGGGCACACGCTGCTGACGGCACAGAAGCTGCTGACGAAGATCGCGGAGAACGATTCAGCAGAGTTCGGCATCTATGCGAGCACTCCACAGAGAATCTCCGCATTGGAAGCTCTGGCTGATCTTCGTGCCCTTTCCTCCCGGCTCCTGGCCGACGCTGCGGGCAGTGGTCTGGCCATCGTCCTGCCGCGCGACACGCGCGAGATCTATGAAGGAGTGAAGGGGTCCCTTCCCGAGCTCGCGGGCGCCGTTCCTGCCAGGCGCAGTCTGACCGCACCCGTCCAGGCCACCGGGATTGCCGCCGCCCTCCAAGTCCTCGGGCAGTCTGATTTCCATGCAGCCGGCCGCGAGCTTCGGCGCCTCGTCGCCGCCGTAGACCCTTCAGAGACGCTCAAGCGTCTGACGGGCTTCCACAGGATGCACGGCATCACTCCGCTGCTGAACGCCGTCCAGCTGACAGCTCAGGAACCGATGCTGCGACCGAGTGATCAGCTTCGCTACCGGCTTCCGGCTTTCCTCCCCTCCAGGCCGTCCCCTCGCGGAGGCCTGGCGGACCAGCGCGTTCATAAGATTCCCTCGTGCTTCTGGCCTGGTTGGTCCGTCCTGTTGTCGCCGCCGCAAGGCGCATACACCCGGACATTCCGTCCTTGCCTGTCCGCTTCCCTGGCTTTGGTGGGCACACGGGACGACCTCAGAGTGATCACACGGCGTCTCGGCGGAGTGACCACCCGGCAGATGACCTCGAAAATCCTGCAGCTCTTGCATGCACAGGGGCTCTGGTCGGTCGTCAACACGGCACTGGTGCGGCTGGCGGACTACCTTGACGCACACGAAGTGCCCATCGATTACCAGCGCCGCCGCATGCTGGACTACACCGATCTACTTCCTGAGGCCCGATGGCGTCAGATCTGCGACGATGCCGGCGTCCAACCCGGCCAGGGACGCCGTCTCACCGTCGCGCGAAGCACACTCTTCGAGCAGATGAGCGGACTTCCAGCCCACCTCGCCCCCGCCCACTTCGCGATCACCCGCGCGATGGACCGCCCGCACGTGAACTACTTCGCCGCGTTCCTGACACCTGAAGTCGGAGACGGCCTGCACGGCGCTGGAGCCGACTTCCTCGCACAGAACGGCATCGAGGGTGAACCCTTGTCCTGGGAACCGCCGACGGTGATTGCCGATGGCCTGGAAACGGCAGGTCATGACCTGGAGAAGATCGACATCAGCCGTCTTCACCACATGATCCGTTCGCAGTCCATGACGACGGAGCAGGCTGCCCGCGAACTCGGCACGTCGCATGCAGCTGTCCGAGTTCTGCTGCACCGATCTCCCGCACCGGCCCAGCCGAGGCCACGAAGTCGCCGGCGGAACGACGGCGAGGCCATGCGAATCGCGAAACAAGCCTTCCCGCCGGACGAGTTCCGGCGGCTCTACTGCACGGAACGTCTCGGCCTCCGCCAGATCGCGGACCTCGCTGGCGTCAGCCGCAACGTTACGAGGCGTCTCGCCGAGCAGTACGGCATCGAGGTCCGCGAGCCCAACGCGACGGGACCGCGCAAGGGCTACGTCGACGGCGCATGGCTCCGCGAGCAGTACTTGGTCCACGGCCGGCCCCTGGCAGAGCTCGGCCGCGAGAAGGGTCTCAGCCCCACGACCATGACTCGATGGGCCAAGCTGCACGGAATCCCCGTGACCAAGGTGAACGGGCACACCCGTCCCGAACTCGCGCAGCTGGCAGCTCAGGCCAGCAAGGCACCGGAGATCCTCCGTCCTGCCTTCACGGGGTCCGGCGCATGGGACCGCCTTCGCGAGTTCGCTGCCGTGTCGCGCTATCGCACACTCAAGGAAGCCGCCGAAGCACTCGGAACCCATCACACGGCCCTGATCACGAGAGTCGGAAGACTGCGTCGCGAGATCGGACACCCACTCCTCATCCGCGCAACCACGGCGTCGCCAATGAAATTGACCCCGATCGGCGAAGCCGTAGTCGCAGCGATCCATGCGGCGACAGAATGAGGACTTGCCCGGCCGATCATGTGACCGGTCCGTGTCCGGGGCGTTGACGTGGGCACGGGGCGAGAGGCGGAGATGTCCTCTCAAGCTGGCCGAGTTCATCCGCAGCACCGTGCCGGTTCGCCGCACACGGTGCTGCGGATCGGGACCCAGCAGCCCTTTTCCTCCAGTTCAGCCCAGTGCGCAGCGATCGAGTGCAGCACGAACCCGGTTGAGTCCCTCCACTCTCCAGTGGCCCCGGTCGGGCATTTGGTCGTCTCGGCGCCAGCGCCAGGCCGAGAACATCGCCCAGTTCAGGGCTCGGCACCGCTGAATCAGGTCGTGGTCAGCCCCCGCATAGTGCTCTCCCACTTCTTCGGGGGCATGGGCGAGGTCGAACTCGACCGGCCCACGGCAGCACGTGGCGAGGTCTACGAAAAGCGGCCCTCTCCTCGTGTTGAGGAGGTTGCCCGGATGCGGCTCGCCGTGCAACAGCTGGTCGCCGGTCTTGTCGATGCTGATCGCGGCGCTCAGCCCACTGAGTGTGTTGCTGAGGAGTTCCCGGTCAGAATCAGGTAGCTCGGGGGACTGCTCCCGGTCGTTCACCTCTCTCAGCGCCGCGGCGACTCGATCGGTGAAATGCGGTGCGTCCAGATCGATCTGGCGCAGGGTGGCATGGTGCCGCCTGAGCACGTCTGCATAGTCGGTCGGCGCGATCTCTGATCCCACAGGTTCGTAGTAGGTCCAGAGCGAGATGGCGAAGGCGTCACGCACATAGACCCGGGGCTCGACCCGAGGATCGAGCTCAGCCACCGGTGCGTCGACGTCGGCGAGACGGTGAGCAACCTCCACTTCGAACTCGGAACCAGCCAGATGCCCCGAAGGGGCGACCCGAGCGAGAACATCGCAAGGGACCAGTCGCAGCGCGACGCGGTCCGAGTTGTGGATGACGATGGCATCGTCGACCTGAAGGCCCAGCTCCGAAGCGGTTGCCCGTCCTGCCGCAACTGCTCGGCGGAGTTCTAACGGCTCCATACCGTTCTCCCTCATCGTTGAGTACGCATACACGTCTGGGGACAACAGCGACGCCCCCGACGTCTTCGTGAACATCATTCGGAGCCCAGACCCGGACCCGGCGATAAGCATCGCAAAGCAGGACCTGCACAGGCCGTGGGATTTTTTGTCCGCGGACGGAACGTGGGAGCTTCTGCTCCAGCGGGCCCAGGCCGGTGCCGACGCGGCAGATGAGATCGACTGGGACATCTCGGTCGACTCCACCATCGTCCGCGCTCACCAACATGCGCCCGGCGCCCGCACGCAGACGCCTTTGGGTTCGTGCGCCGAGGAAAATGACACGCACCATGGGAATCCGGCACTGACACGATGTTGGAGCGGTGCGCAAAGCCGCAGGTCACAAGAGCTGACGCTGAATCAGGTAATGGGAACCTACAGGTCCATGGCAGAGGGGAAATGCGCTCGACGCAGCGCAGGACGACCGATGAACTTGCCTTATGACGACACCTCAGGATGAGCTTCTTCCCGGTACGCGGCGGGCGTTGCTGCATCGGATCGCTGTTGCCCAGAGCGAAGGGCGGGCGCCGTCGTTGGTCGCGGCGGTGGTTCGGGGCGGGGAGACGGTGTGGACGGGGGCGAGGAGCTCGGTGGACGGCCATGCGCCCGATGCGAACGTCCAGTACCGGATCGGCTCGATCACCAAGACCTTCACCGCCGTACTGGTGATGCGGCTGCGCGACGAAGGGCTTCTCGATCTCGTCGATCCGCTGGAGAAGCATCTGTCGGGTACCGGTGCGGGGGAGGCAACCATCGCCGAACTGCTTGCGCACACCGGCGGGCTGGCGGCCGAGTCACCCGCGCCCTGGTGGGAGCGGACACCTGGAACGCTGCGGCCCGAGTTGGCCGACGTGCTCGGGGAACGGCCGTTCCTGCATCCCGTGGGTCGGCGTCACCACTATTCGAATCCTGGCTACAGCGTCCTCGGTGCGCTGGTCGAGGAGTTGCGCGGTGCTTCGTGGGAGGACGTGCTGCGGAGTGAGGTGCTCGACCCCCTGGGTCTGGAGCGGACCAGCGGGAAGCCGCAGGCACCGCACGCGGGCGGCTGGGCGGTCCATCCCTGGGCCGACGTTCTGCTGCCGGAGCCGACCGAGGACCTCGGGCGGATGGCGCCGGCCGGTCAACTCTGGTCCACCTCAGGAGATTTGGCGCGCTTCGCCGTTTTCCTCGCCAGGGGAGACGACCGGGTGCTGAGCGCGGCATCCGTCGCGGAGATGAGTACGCCGGCTGCTCCGCCCGAGCCGGAAGATCTGGCCGCAGGTTCGGCGTACGGCCTCGGTATGCAGGTGCAGTACCGGGATGGGCGGATGCTGGTGGGACACGGCGGATCGCTGCCCGGTTTCCTGGCGAGCCTCACCATCAGCGGGGCGGATGACCTCGCGGCTGTCGTCCTTGCCAACTGCACCTCCGGCCCGCCGGTGTCGGCGGTTGCCGCCGACCTCGTAAGGATCGTCGCGGAGGCAGAGCCGCGGATCCCCGAGCCGTGGCGCCCGCTGCCCGACGTCGACAGGTCCGTACTGGAGTTGACGGGGCAGTGGTATTGGGGGACCGCGCCTTACGCGCTGCGGCTGTCGGCCGATGGGGGCATCTCACTGGGCCCCTTGACCGGCGGCGGACGCCGTTCGCGCTTCAGGGCTAACGGTGACGGCACCTGGACGGGCCTCGACGGTTACTTCGCCGGAGAGCTTCTGCGGGCCGTACGGCGGCCGAACGGAGCGGTGGACCACCTGGACCTCGGGTCGTTCGTCTTCGTGCGTCAGCCGTACGACGAGGAGGCTTCTGTGCCGGGTGGGGTGGATCCGGAAGGGTGGCGCGGGATCGGATAGGCGGCAGCCCGAGGGGAAGCGTCATGTTTCACGTGAAACATGACGCTTCTTCTGTGAAAAGCGGACTGGTGCGCGACCGCATCGCCGACTGACGGGATCGGCCACCGGGTTGTTCAGAGCTCGAGCTTGAAGCCCACATGCGAAGGCGTGAAACCGAGCCGCTGGTAGAAACGGCGGGCGTCTGTACGGGTCACGTCCGAGGTCAGCTGAACCAGGTGGCAGTGCTCGCGGCGTGACGCGTCGATCGCCCACTCGATGAGTTGCGTGCCCAGGCCGCTGCCGCGTTCGTCGGCGTGGACGCGTACGCCTTCGATGATCGACCGGGTCGCGCCCCTGCGGGACAGGCCGGGAACGATCGTGAGCTGGAGCGTGCCGACCACGTGACCCTCGCGGACCGCGACGACCAGGTGCTGGTTCGGGTCGGCGGCCAGGCGGTTCAGCGCGGTCAAGTACGGTGTCAGGTCGTCCGGTGTTTCGCGCTGCACGCCCAGCGGGTCGTCGGCGAGCAGGCCCACGATCGCTGAAACGTCCTCCGTCGTCGCGGGCCGCACCTCAAGATCTCCCATGCCCGCAGCCTATGCGGGCAGGCTCCCCGACTCCACGACCCGAACCGGCGGCCACCGCCGGGTTCCTGGCCGCCTTGTCGTGGGCCTCTCGAAGCGCGGTGTAGGTGGTGGGACGTGCCTCTCGCCTCTTCGGGGAGGCCTGAGCGCGTGGTGCCCTCGAGGGCCTTCTCGTGTCGGCCTGTGCGCCCGGTGTCACGGTCGGCGCGGCTGGTGTCTCAGTCCTCGGAGCCAAGGTCACCGGAGGTATGCCGGGCAGCGGGCAGTGAGCGATGCCCCGGGCCGGCCGGGCGGTCAGGCCGCCGCCGTGCCCGCTCACAGCCGATGTGTACAACTCGCACCGCAGGCCCTCAGCATGCGGCCACTGTCAGCGGTGCGAACCGCCGCGTCCAGTCACCCGGCAACTCGGAGATCCCGTGTGTCATCACCGCGTTGAGGCTCAGTGGTGCCAGCCCGCGCTGCTTCACCCACGCCAGCAGTTCCTTGTGGCGTACGTCGATGTCCGTACGCAGCGGGCGGTCTGTGTGGGCGGCGAGGGAGGCGAGGAGTGCCTTCGCCGACTCCGTGTCGCGGGCGATCAGCGGACCGACGACATGGGTGTCCATGTTGGGCCAGGCCGCCGCGTATCCGATGATCCGGCCGCTCTCCTCGGCGACGCGCAGATGGTCGGCGAAGGCGGGCAACCGGGTGATGATGTGAGTGCGGTCGGCACCGAACACCTCCTCGTCGAGTCGGATGATGCCGGCGAGATCCGCGGCCGTGGCGGCGCGCGTGGTGACCTCGGGCCCCGGCCCTTGGGGTGTGAAGCGCCCGCTCACCATCTCGGCCTCGCCGGTGACCTTGAAACCGAGTTCTTCGTAGAGAGGGCGGCCGTTCGGGGTCGCGTGCAGTGTCAACGGTGTGGTGGCCATTGCGGCGACCACGTGTTGCATCAGTCGCCGCCCAACGCCCTGACGGGCATGCCGCTCGGCGACCAACACCATGCCGATGGCACCCAACTCGGGGTTTCCGTATGGTCCGTATTCGGTGACGACACATGCGGTGACCAGACCGCCGCCCGGATCGTCGATGCCGTACCCGTTCCCGGCCGTCAGCAGAAGACCCCACTTGTGCTCCTCGCGGGGCCAACCCCGGTCTTCGGACAAGTCGGCGCAGGCGGTGAGATCGCGATGTGTCAGACGGCGGATGGGCAGATCAGCGGGTGAAGGAGTCGGCACGCAGGTCAGGTTGTCCGACCGGCGCCCCTGACGTCCACCTGATTGCGGTCGGACGCCTGCTCTTTTGGGCAGGTCGTGCTCGTCCGTACAGCGCGTGGGCAGATGTTTCACGTGAAACGCCGGGCATCGGCCATCGGGGGACAGGCCCTAGTCTCGGCACACGTGACGCGACTGCATCTCTTCGATCTCGATGGAACGCTGCTGCACGGCTCGGCTGCCCCAGTCGAGATATCCCGGCAACTGGGGCTCGACCGCGAGATAGCCGAGTTGGAGCGGGACTTCGTGACCAGACGTGTCGAACCCGCCGAGTATGCCAGGCGCGTGCACCTCCTCTGGGCGGAGCTGACCGAGGCTCATGTCGACGCGGCCTTCACGGGAGCGCCCTGGCTACGGAGGATCAGGGAGACCTGGGCGGAAATCAGGGACCGAGGGGAGTACTGCGCCGTCGTCTCCCTCTCGCCCTCGTTTTTCGTCGAACGGCTGACGGTGTGGGGTGCGCACGCGGCGCACGGCTCGCGCTTTCCCTCGGTGCCTTTCGCGGAGCCGCTGGACCCCACCGGAATCCTGACACCCGCGGCCAAGGTGGAGATTGCGGACCAACTCTGCGGGCAGTTCGGCCTGACCCGCGCCGACTGTGTCGCGTACGGCGATTCGCTCTCCGACGCGGAGCTCTTCGGGGTAGTACCGGTCTCTGTCGCTGTCAACGCTGACCGTCATCTGGCGGACCTCGCGACCCACACCTACGCGGGGCGGGATTTGTGGGATGCCTATGAATTGGTGCGTGGCGCCCGGTAATTGAAGGAATTGATGGTTCGCCCCTTGCTCTTTCGCGGTGAAGAAGGGCGGCACTTGTATGCGCGGCGACGGCCGGTATGGTCGACTCCGGTTCTTGTCGGCGCCGGGGTGCGTATCCCGCACTTGCGGCAAGAGCAGGGCAATGCAGCCTAACGGGATGGAAAGATCGAAGACTCGCATTTCCGGTTACACGGTGGAGGTGTCCGTCCACGGTGGGACGCTGCGGTGAGGGTACTGCGGTCAATGTCACACTCTGGCCCTACTTGTCCGTACAGGGTCGTCATCCGGGTTGAATATGGCCGCATTGGACAAGGGCCGAACGGGGAAATGTAAGCAGTCAGCGAGGGAACGCGGGCATATTCCGGCCAAGGAAGCGCGCAGACCGACCGAAAGATGTTCGAGGCGAGGCAGACCATGGACGCTCCGACCACCGCGTCGGCCGACAACGGCACTTCCGGCGGCAGCGGCGGGGGCGGCTGGTTCAAGCCGCGCAAGCAGCCGGAGGCGCCTCCGGGCGGCGGGCAGGGGGCGACGGAAGGCAGCCGACTGGCCGCGCTGCGTCCTGTGGGCCGGCCCGCTGCGGGCGGCGCCGCGAACTCCTCGCCGGACAACGGTGCCCGTCCGGCTGTGACCGAGCCGCCGCCGGAACAAGAACGAATACCCGCGCCGTTGAGGTCTGAGCCACCGGCGCCCCCTCCGCTTCCCGCGTCCTTGCCTCCCCTGCCCCCCGCTCCCGCGTCGCCGCTTCCCGCGCCTTTCGCTCCCGCGCCTTCGGCAAGCGGTGCCCCGAAGCCTCCACCATTCGCTCCGGGGGCCCGTGTTTCCGATATGTCGGCTCCCGCACCCGAGCCCGCTCCCCTCGCAGAAACCGCTCCTCCGCCGCCACCGATCGCGGCCACCACCGCCAATGCTCCCCGCACACTTGCGGCGCCGCACTCAGACTCGCGCGTGCCCGTGCAACGGTCCGCCCCGCCCTCCGAGCCCTTCCAGGAGGCATCCCGGGACGCAGTGCTCATCCGGCGGACCATGGTCGAGGTAGGTCCTGTCGCCGACAAGGCCACCTCGTACTTCTACGCGCTCCTCTTCGTTCGTCATCCCGAACTGCGTTCACTGTTCCCGGCCGCGATGGATACCCAGCGGGACCGGCTCCTCAAGGCTCTGCTCACCGCCGCCGAGCACATCGACAACACCGAGGTCCTCGTCGCGTATCTGAAGAACCTCGGCCGTGGCCACCGCAAGTACGGCACGCGGCCCGAGCACTACCCGGCCGTCGGCGAGTGCCTCATCGGCTCGCTGAGCCGGTACGCCGGCGCGATCTGGGACCAGGAGACCGAGGCGGCCTGGGTACGGGCGTACACGACGATGTCGCAGGTGATGATCGACGCGGCGTCCGTCGACGAACTGCGCGCCCCGGCCTGGTGGCACGGGGAGGTGGTTGCGCACGACCTCAGGACCCCGGACATCGCCGTCATCACCGTCCGGCCCGACCAGCCTTACCCGTTCCTGGCCGGGCAGTACACGAGTCTGGAGACGCCATGGTGGCCGCGCATCTGGCGGCACTACTCCTTCGCCTCGGCACCCCGCTCCGACGGGCTGTTGTCGTTCCACGTGAAGGCGGTGCCCGCAGGCTGGGTCTCCAATGCCCTGGTCCACCGTGCCCGGCCCGGCGACATCGTCCGGCTGGGCCCGCCCGCCGGCACGATGACGGTCGACCACACCACCGACAGCGGCCTCCTCTGCCTGGGCGGGGGAACCGGTATCGCCCCCATAAAGGCACTGGTCGAGGATGTCGCCGAACACGGTGACCGGCGGCGGGTCGAGGTGTTCTACGGCGCCCGTACAGATGTCGACCTGTACGACATCGACACCATGCTGCGACTCCAGCAGAGCCACCCCTGGCTCGCAGTGCGTGCTGTCATCGACCAGCAGGCGCATGTCCAGCTCCCCGACGCCGTACGGGAGTACGGGCCGTGGTACGAGTACGACGCCTATCTGTCGGGCCCGCCCGGCATGATCCGCAGCGGGGTGGACGCGCTGCGGCGCGCCGGGTTTCCCGCTGAGCGGATCCGCCACGACTCGGTGGAGGAACTGGTCGTCAGCGGGAGCTGATCCGGCCTGCGCGCTGTCAGCCCAGGTCGGGCGCGTGCATCGCTCGTACGCCCTCGATGTTCCCGTCCAGGTAGTGGCGCAGGGACAGCGGTACGAGGTGAACGGAGGCGATCCCGACCCGGGTGAAGGGGATACGGACGATCTCGTACTCGCCCCAGGGCTGGTCGACTTCGGGACCGTGTCGCAGCGAGGGGTTCATGGACTCCAGACGGCAGACGAAAAAGTGCTGCACCTTCACGCCTGTTGCACCGCCGTCCGCGCCGATGTGCTCGACGGTGTCCACGAAGCAGGGCACCACGTCGGTGATCTTGGCGCCCAGCTCTTCGTGTACTTCACGGTGCAGGGCGTCGACGACGGTCGTGTCGTCCGGTTCGACCCCCCCACCCGGGGTGAGCCAGTAGGGATCGACCCCCGGCTTGGTCCGCTTGATGAGGATCAGGTCGTTGCCATCGAGCAGGATGGCGCGTGCGGTGCGCTTGACCACGGGTCGGACGGTCATGGGAGAAATGTGGCCCGGCTGGTTCCACGTGAAACATTTCGGCCCCCCGCGAGGCGCTCCCGACGAAGCGAAAGCCTTGGACCGCATGAGCTGAAATGCCTGTTTCACGTGAAACATCGCAGAGGTTCGCAGAAGATTGCAGAGTTTGTGGGGGGCTCAGTCCCAGTTCTCGGCTGCGCGCAAGAGCCACTCGTGCGCTCGCGCGATGTGCGGCATCGCCAGGGTGCCGGTGCGGACCACCAGGAAGTACGTCCGCAACGGGGGCACCGCCGGATCGAGCAGAGTGATCACCTCTCCACGTTCCAGGGCGGGCGCGCACAGATACCGGGGCAGTACCGCCAGCCCCGCACCCGCGGCCGCGCAGGCCAGTACCGCGCGCAGGTCGGGCACGATGACGGTGCCCGAGGCGGCCGGGCGGGAGTCGAAGACGGAGGCCCAGTAGCGGGCGACAAGGGGCAGCGACTCGTGGACCTCCACCACGGGGAGGTTCTCCAGGACGGACGCTCCCTTGTGGCGCAGTTTCCCGGGGCCGAAGTGGGTGGCCCAGCGCGGAGCGGCGACCAGGACGTGTTCCTCGTCGCAGAGTGCCGTCGCCGTGAGGAGGGACCCGCGCGGACGGGCCGTACTGATGGCCAGATCGTGATGCCCGGCGGACAGCCCTTCCAGGGCTTCCTCGGCGTTGCCGAAAGAGACACGCAGTGCGAAGGCCTGGCCATCGTCTCCGGTCAGTTCAGTGGGCGCGGGGAGTGCGCGTTCCGCGGTGAACTCCGGCGGCCCGGCAAGGTGCAGCGTGCGTATGGAGGAGTCCTCGTCGAGGCCGGTCTCCGTGATCTCCACGAGCGCGTCGAGATGCGGCGCGGTCTTGTGTGCGAGCTCGTCGCCAATGGTCGTGGGGGTCACGCCACGGGCCTGACGCAGGAACAGAGGGCGCCCCAGGTGCCTCTCCAGGGTGCGGGATCTGAGAGGTGACGGCAGGCTGCGAGAGGCCGAGCAGAGCGGCGGCACGAGTGAAGGAGCCGGCTCGGTGGACGGTCACGAAGGTGCGCAGTAAGGCCAGATCCATGGCACACCCTCCCCTGCTCTGTCCTTCCTCCGGTCCTCAGGCCGTGCTCAACTATAAATAAGTCGATAGACCTCTGTCGCTACGGTGATTGGACACTGACAGAGAGTCAACTAACCTTGGTCGGGCGGTTCTTCGCGCGGAACCGGGGCGGCCCGAGCCACGAGGGGGGAGGCTCGGACCGCCGTTGTGGGGAGCGGGGCGACTCACCGCTCCCGCGTCGACCGGTCAGTCCGCCGACTCATCGAGTGCCCGCAGCACATCGGCCACCAGGTCCCCCGGGTCTTCGGCGCCTACCGAGAAGCGAATGAAGCCCTCCGGCACAGCGTCCCCGCCCCACCGGCCGCGCCGCTCAGCCGTGGACCGCACCCCGCCGAAGCTCGTCGCGTCGTCCACGAGCCGCAGCGCGCCGAGAAAACGGTCGGCACGCGCACGCGTGGGCAGCGCGAAGGAAACCACACATCCATAGCGCCGCATCTGCTGCGAAGCGACCTTGTACGAGGGGTCCTCGGGCAGCCCCGGATAACGCAACCCGCTCACCTCGGGCCGCTTGCGCAGGGCCTCCGCGAGAATCAGTGCGCTCGTGTCCTGCCGGTCGACACGCAAGGGGAGCGTGGCGATCGACCGGTGCGCGAGCCAGGCCTCCATGGGCCCGGGAATCGCCCCCGCGATCTTGCGCCACCGCCGCACTGCGGCCATCGCGGAGACGTCCGCACCAGTGACGTAACCGAGCAGCACATCGCCGTGCCCGGTGAGCTGCTTGGTTCCGCTGGCCACGGAGAAGTCGGCACCGAGCTCCAGCGGGCGCTGGCCGAGCGGTGTCGCCAGGGTGTTGTCGACGGCCACGAGACAGCCACGCATGTGTGCCGCCTCGGCGAGCCGTCGTACGTCACACACGTCGAGGCCCGGGTTCGAGGGTGTCTCCATCCACAGCAGACGCGCGCCGTCGAGGACGGCGAGCTGAGCGTCTCCGCCAGTCGGAGCGGTGCGTACCTCGATGCCGTACGCCTCCAGTTGGGCCCGCACCAGGGGCAGCGCCTGGTAACCGTCGCCGGGCATGACGACGGTGTCCCCGGTGCGCAGCTGGGAGAAGAGCACCGCAGAGACGGCGGCCATGCCGGAGGCGAAGACAAGCGTCTCCACGCCGTCCTGCTCAGGCGCCTCCAGTTCGCCGATGGCGCGCTCCAGCAGGGTCCAGGTGGGGTTCTCGTCGCGCCCGTAGGTGTACGGACCGGTGGGGAGGCCCGGCAGGTGGTAGTGCGCCGCGAACACCGGACCGGGGAGGGCCGGTTCGTGCTTGACCGGCTCGGGCAGCCCCGCCCGTACCGCCCGCGTGCCGTCGCCCATGCCCGAGTTCGCGTGTACGCCCGAAGCCTCGTACGCAGCCGAGTCACTCATGCCGCCCGTCCTTCCGTTTCCGCCTGTACCGCGGCGAGCAGGCCCACGTTCGCCGCCTCCACCATCTCAAGGCACTCCTCGAAGCCGCTCATACCTCCGTAGTACGGGTCCGGGACGTCGAGCTCAGCGCCCGCGGCCGGATCGTAGGAGCGCAGCAGACGCACCTTCTGTGCGTCCTCCTCGGTGGGCGCCAGGCGGCGCAGGGCCTTCAGGTGGCCTGCGTCGAGGGCGATCACGAGGTCGAGGCGGGCGAACCACGCGGCCCGGAACCGGCGGGCCGCATGATCGCTGTCGTAGCCGGCTGCCTCCAGCACGGAGACGGTGCGCGGGTCGGCGCCGTCGCCCTCGTGCCAGCCGCCCGTCCCGGCACTGTCGACCTCGATCAGGCCGGCCAGCCCGGTCTCCTCCACGCGCGCGCGGAAGACGGACTCCGCCATCGGAGAGCGGCATATGTTGCCGGTGCAGACGAAACAGACGCGGTAGCGCATCGGGCGTCCTCAGTCCTCGTCGGGCAGGACGATGTGCAGCGCCCAGGAGACGACCGAGATGATCAGGCCGCCCAGAACGGCCGTCCAGAAGCCGTCGACATGGAAGCTCAGGTCGAACTTGTCGGCCAGCCAGGAGGTGAGCAGCAGCATCAGGGCGTTGACCACCAGGGTGATCAGGCCCAGCGTGAGGATGAACAGCGGAAAGGTGAGCACCTGCACCAGCGGCTTGACCAGGAAGTTCACCAGGCCGAACAGCAGCGCGACGACAAGCAGGGTGCCGATCTTCTTGCCCGTGCTGTCACCGGTCAGGGTGATCTTGTCCAGCACCCACACGGCCACGCCGAGAGCGCCCGCGTTGGCGATCGTCTTGACTACGAAATTCTTCATGTGTCTGATCGTGGCAGACGAGATCGGTTACGAGCGTGGGCGAGGGCGATGAAGGCATTCCGGTTGGATGAACTGGAGGCGGAACGTGCCGCCAACGACGGTGCCTACCTGCAGTTTCTGCGCGAACGGAACATGTCGGTCGGCCTGTACGCGCTGAACGCCGGCGAGCACGACCCGCAGCAGCCGCACAGCCAGGACGAGGTGTACTTCGTGGTGAGCGGGCGCGCCGCGATCACGGTCGGCATGGAGACAACGCAGGTGGCGCGCGGCAGCGTCGTGTACGTGCCGGCCGGAGTGGCCCACAAGTTCCACCACATCAGCGAGGATCTGCGGGTCATGGTGGTCTTCTCTCCACCCGAGAGCTGACCCGCTGTCTCGGGGTTCCCTAAGGGATCGATCAGGGGAGGACAAGGGCTGCGAGGCCCCGCCAGGCCTCCCTCCGGCCCTAGCATCGAAGGCGGAACATCGAATGTCCCGGCACGAGCGAGGGCACAGGGCCCTGGCGGATGCGACGGGCGGAGAAGTAAGGAATGGGCGATGCGAGAGATCTTCGCGGGAATGCCGTGGTGGGTGAAGTGGGTCGCGGTGCCGGTCATCGCCCTCGTCGTGTTCGGCGGGCTGATAGCGACCGTCGTCGGCTTCGTCATCGGCCTGCTCTTCAAGGCGCTGGTCTTCGTCGCCCTGGTCGGCGGACTCATCTACGTCGTACGGAAGTTCATGACGGGTTCGGCGTCGCGCAGCGACTGGTGAGCGCCGAGGGGCGACCGGGGCACGGGAACCGGTGGGCGGGACGGCGCGGGCGCCGGTAACAGGAACTACCGGTTCCCTCGGGGGAGGGAAGTTTTCCGTACGGGCCGTCTGTGCGCGGTGACAGGCGGTTAGAGTCCGGAATTCGACGCGGGGACGGCCCCCGCGGACGGCGTCCCCCTCCTCCCGTGTCTCTCCGCACGGGCAGCCCCCCGCCTTCGAGAGAGACCCTCGCCATGGTCGACACCGCACCCGCGGAGCCACAGGCTCCACCCGTACAACGTGGGCCCGAGCAGCGGACCCCGCCCTCCCCGGGGGTTCGCGTCCGGCCCACCGAGAGACCCGCCCACGTGCCGCCCGCCGAACCGCACCCCACGGCGACCCTCATCGGTTCCGTACAGAGGGCGATGCGTCTGCTGGAGTCCGTTGCCGCTCACGAGCACGGTGCTCCCGCCAAGCAGTTGGCTCGCGAGACCGGGCTCGCCCTTCCGACCGCCTACCACCTGCTGCGGACGCTCGTCTTCGAGGGCTATCTGCGGCGCGAGAAAGGGCTGTTCTTCCTCGGGGAGGCGGCCGAGCAACTGGGTAGCAGCGGAGCGCGGCAAAAACGTCGCAGCACGGTGGTGGACGCACTCGCACACTGGCGGGACACCATCGGCGTACCCGTGTACTACGCGGTGTATCGCGACGGCGAGATCGAGGTCATGTGCGTCTCCGACACGCCTGGCAACCCGGCGGTCGAGGAATGGGCGGATTTCCGTGAGACCGGGCACGCGCACGCCATCGGACAGTGTCTGCTCTCACAGTTGGACGAGGAGGGCCGGCGCGACCATCTCGACCGTCACCCCGTACAGACGGTCACCCCCTACACGGTGCGTGACAGTCATGCGCTGCTGCGCCGCCTCGACCGGATGAGGCGAATGGAACTGGTCGTGGAGCGGCAGGAGTACGCGCTGGGCACCGTCTGTGCGGCGATTCCGATCACGCTCGGCTCCACGGCTGCCACATTGGCCATTTCTCTTCCTTCCCACCAGGCCGATCGACTGCTAGTTGCGGCACAGCAACTGCAAACAGAGGTCGGAAGACTGCTTGGCTCGCTCGCGATCTCTATCAGTATCTGAAAACTCACTCCTTGTGATTCAACGTGTACTTTAAGCAAGATGCGAGCAGTATCAGAGGGATGATTCCAGGCCAGTCCACGGCAACTGACGGGGTTAGGCGATGCGCGAGTCGGTGCAGGCAGAAGTCATGATGAGCTTTCTTGTCTCGGAGGAGCTCTCCTTCCGCATTCCGGTGGAGCTGCGCTACGAGACCTTTGATCCCTATGCCGTCCGGCTGACCTTCCATTTGCCCGGTGACGCCCCTGTGACCTGGGCCTTCGGCCGCGAGCTGCTGATCGACGGTGTAGGGCGGCCGTGCGGGGAAGGGGATGTGCGGATCTCACCCGCAGACACCGATGTCCTGGGCGAGGTACTGATCCGGCTTCAGGTCGGTGGCGACCAGGCGTTGTTCCGCTCTGGTGCGGCGCCGTTGGTGGCGTTTCTCGACCGCACGGACAAGCTTGTACCGCTGGGGCAGGAGCGTTCCCTCGCCGACTTCGACGCCCACCTCGACGAGGCGCTGGACCGCATTCTGGCGGAGGAACAGAGCGCCGGCTGAACGCATTCGCGACGGAACTCCAGGCGTTGGTGTAACGCTTCTCCTCCTTGGCGGGAGGAGAAGCACACAGCCGTACCTCGCTTGCAGCCGCAACCTCGCGCACATCCGTCCTGCGTGTGCAGATGCGGAGCCGGCGCTGAACTTCCGTCAGTGCTTGCGGCGACGGCCCTTCCCGGCGCGGGCCGGGGCCGGCTGGGCCGTCGGCCCTGCCCCTGTTTTCGCGCCAGTGCCTGATGTGGGCCCTGCTCCTGCTGCCGCTCCTACGGTCAGCGGTTCCATGCCCGGGCGGTCGGCCGAGACCATCAGGGCCGCCAGGAGCGTGGTCACGGGCACGGACGCGACCAGGCCGATCGAGCCGACCAGGGTCCGTACGATCTCCTCCGCGACGAGTTCGCTGTTGGCGACCGTCCCGACGCTGCTCTGCGCGATCGAGAAGAGCAGCAGCAGCGGCAACGCGGCGCCGGCGTAGGCGAGGACGAGGGTGTTGACGACGGACGCGATGTGGTCGCGGCCGATGCGGATGCCGGCCCGGTACAGCCCGCGCCAACCCATCGTCGGGTTGGCCTCGTGGAGTTCCCAGACTGCCGATGTCTGCGTCACCGTCACGTCGTCGAGGACGCCGAGCGAGCCGATGATGACGCCTGCGAGCAGCAGGCCGCTCATGTCGATGGACGGATACAGGCCATGGATGAGGCCTGTGTTGTCGTCCGTGTTGCCGGTCAGCGCGGCCCAGCCGATGAACAGCGAGCCGAGGACGCCGATCAGCACCAGGGAGATCAGCGTGCCGAGCACCGCCACAGACGTACGGGCAGAGAGGCCGTGGCACATGTAGAGGGCGATCAGCATGATGGCGCTGGCTCCGACCACCGCCACGACCAGCGGATTCGAGCCCTGGAGGATCGCCGGCAGGATGAAGAAGGTCAGGATCATGAAGCTGACGGCCAGTGCGACCAGCGCCATCACACCGCGCATACGTCCGACGGCCACGACGGCGAGTGCGAAGATGCCGGCCAGCAGGGCCATGGGGAACCTGCGGTTCACGTCGGTGACCGAGTACTGGAGGTCCCTCGGCGCGGAGGGCTCGTAGGCCACCACGACCTTCTCGCCCTCGTGCAACTGCCGTGACTGATCGGGCTGGACGATCTCCGTGAACGTACGGCCCTTGTCGCCGCCGGTGTCGACCCGGATCGTCGCTCTCTTGCAGTCGCCGGTCGCCTGCTGCTGTGCCGAGGAGCCCTCGGCGGTGGACGTGTCGCCGGTCGGGGTGCCCCCCGAGGCGTTGACGGACTCGCAGTCCACCGCGATGACCTTGGTGACCGTGGCTTCCTGCGTCTGCCGGTCGAAGCCGACGCCGGTGCGTTCGTGGCCCGGGGCACCCCCGGGCCACAGCACTGCCAGCCCGATCACGACCGCCGTGGCGAAGGGGATCAGAATCGCCCCGATGATCTTGCGAAGGTGGATGGAGACAGGGGCGGCCGGGCCATGACTGTGACTGTGGCCGTGCGAGTTACCGGGGTTGTCGTCGGGTCCATGGGCGTCATTGGGTCCGTGCCCGCCGCCCTGCCCGTCACCTGGTCCGTGGCCGTACTCGCCGCCAGAAC
>NZ_JAVFVX010000058.1:49720-52516 GCF_033441795.1 Streptomyces sp. ADMS
TGGTCCGTGGCCGTACTCGCCGCCAGAACCGCTGCCCGGCCCGCCGCCGTGCCCGTCACCGGGGCCGTTCCCGTGCCCATGGCCGGCGCCCTGGCCCGGGCCGGATCCGCGATTGTGTCCCCCGCCTGCTCCGGGGCCAGGACCGCCAGGACCTCGCCCGCCACCGGATCCGGGAAGAGGGCCGAACTGGCCGGTTCCGGGCCCCTCGGCTCCGAACCCCGGGCCTTGGCCACCCGGGCCCGTACGGCCGCGTTGACCTTCCCCCGCTCCGGGCCCATAGCCGCGATCGATCCTCCGACCCGGCCCGTATCCGGGACCGCCGTTCGGTCCGGTCGCCCCGCTGACCCGGCCGGTTCCTGTGCCGGGCCCGGACACGCCACCGAGGCCGCCGGTGCCGTTGCCGGACCGGAGTCCGCGCTCTTGGCCGGTGCCGCCGCTGTTTCCGCTGCCCGGCCCGGTGCCGTGCCCGGCACCGCTTTCCGGCGGGGGCTCGGAGGGCGGGTACGGGGGTCCTTGCGTCGTGGTCACCGCCCGATCATCGCAAGAACGGCAGGGGCCCTCTGTTCACCTCGCCCAAATTGACGCTAGCGTGGAGGCACCTTTTGTACACGCGGGAGCTCGGAGCACCGGGCTGAGAGGGCGCTGACCTCCGTTTTTGCGATGTTTCACGTGGAACATGTGAAACGAGTGATGTTTCACATGAAACATCGGCAGACGGAATCCGCTGCGTCGACCGCTGAACCTGTTACCGGGTAATGCCGGCGTAGGGAGTAGGTCTCATGACCATCAAGGACACACGCACGCCTGCCTCCGTCCAGGGCGAGCAGCCCGTTCAGGGCGAAGAGCCCCGGGAGGCCGGGAAGTCCATCGGCTGGCACAAGGGGTATGTCGGCGGCTCACGCCCCGACCTGCGGGTGCCGGTCCGTCAGGTGCACCTCACCAACGGGAAGTCGGTCGCTCTGTACGACACGTCGGGTCCGTACACCGATCCGCTGGTCGACACCGACGTCCGCAGGGGGTTGGCGCCGCTGCGCGACAACTGGATCATCGCCCGGGGCGACACCGAGGAGTACGCGGGCCGTCCCGTTCGCCCGGAAGACGACGGGATCAAGCACACCTCGCCGCGTGGCGGGCTCCGCAATCTCGACGCGGTGTTCCCGGGACGGCCCCGGCAGCCGCGCCGGAGCCGGAACGGACAGGCGGTGACGCAGCTCGCGTACGCCCGTCGCGGTGAGATCACGCCCGAGATGGAGTTCGTGGCCGTCCGGGAGAACGTCGACCCCGAGGTGGTCCGTGAGGAGATCTCCGCCGGGCGTGCGGTACTGCCCGCGAACGTCAACCACCCGGAAATCGAGCCGATGATCATCGGCAAGCGGTTCCTGGTGAAGGTCAACGCCAACATCGGCAACTCCGCGGTCACCTCCTCCATCGAGGAGGAGGTCGAGAAGATGACCTGGGCTACACGCTGGGGCGCCGACACGGTCATGGACCTGTCCACCGGCCGCAACATCCACACCACCCGTGAATGGGTGCTGCGCAACGCCCCCGTTCCCATCGGCACGGTGCCGCTCTACCAGGCGCTGGAGAAGGTGGACGGCAGGGCCGAGGAACTGACCTGGGAGATCTACAAGGACACGGTCGTCGAACAGGCCGAACAGGGCGTGGACTACATGACGGTGCACGCGGGCGTCCGCCTGGCGTACGTACCGCTCACCGCGAACCGTAAGACCGGCATCGTCTCGCGCGGTGGCTCGATCATGGCGGCGTGGTGTCTGGCGCACCACAAGGAGTCGTTCCTGTACGAGAACTTCGAAGAACTGTGCGAGATCCTCGCGGCCTACGACGTCACGTACTCGCTCGGCGACGGCCTGCGGCCCGGATCGATCGCGGACGCCAATGACCAGGCACAGTTCGCGGAGCTGCGGACACTGGGGGAACTCAACACGATCGCGAAGCGTTTTCACGTACAGACGATGATCGAAGGCCCGGGACACGTCCCGATGCACAAGATCAAGGAGAACATCGACCTGCAGCAGGAGATCTGTGATGAGGCTCCGTTCTATACGCTCGGCCCGCTGACGACTGACGTCGCGCCGGCGTACGACCACATCACTTCCGGCATCGGTGCCGCGATGATCGCCTGGTGGGGCACGGCCATGCTCTGCTATGTCACACCCAAGGAGCACCTGGGTCTGCCCAATCGTGACGACGTCAAGACCGGCGTCATCACCTACAAGATCGCCGCCCACGCAGCCGACCTCGCCAAGGGGCACCCAGGTGCGCAGGAATGGGATGACGCTCTCTCCGACGCCCGCTTCGAGTTCCGGTGGGAGGACCAGTTCAATCTGGCTCTCGACCCGGACACGGCACGCGAGTTCCACGACGAGACCCTGCCGGCCGAGCCCGCCAAGACCGCCCACTTCTGCTCGATGTGCGGGCCGAAATTCTGCTCGATGAAGATCAGCCACAGCATCACAGAGCGGTTCGGCGGTACGGCTGCTGCGGGGGCGACGGCTGAGGAGGTTGCCGAGGGGATGCTCCAGAAGTCGAAGGAGTTTGCGGCCAGCGGAAACCGGGTGTACCTGCCGCTCGCGGACTGAGAACCGGAGGGTGCGATGCCTCGGCGCTCCGGGGCATCGCTTCCCTCGGGGGTCGTGTCCCGCTTCGTGGTGTAAGAGACCTTGCTCGACGCGTTCCGGTAGGCCGCGCGTCGGCCACCTCATGGGACACGGCTCCCGGGGCGCGCGGCGGCTGACCGGCCGTCAGCGCCATGCGCGGCCCCGAACCGCGCCGATG
>NZ_JAVFVX010000590.1:0-257 GCF_033441795.1 Streptomyces sp. ADMS
TCCAGCGTGACCCCAGCCGTCGGCAGCCGCCACGTCACGGCCTCGTGGGGGCTGATCTGGCGGTTCGCGGCTTTGTGGTGCCGCAGGGTGGCTGAGGTGGGTGGCTGCGCGATGTGAAGCCACTTGATGCGGGTCGGCGCAGCCTGGGGGAGCCTGGCAGGAGGGAGACGGGGCAGTCGGCGGCGGGCCGGCTGGGCCCGCGGCGAATTATGGAGGTGTCGTGATGGACCCGGTCGTCGTGGGAGTGGACGGCTCGC
>NZ_JAVFVX010000591.1:0-257 GCF_033441795.1 Streptomyces sp. ADMS
TCCAGCGTGACCCCAGCCGTCGGCAGCCGCCACGTCACGGCCTCGTGGGGGCTGACCTAGCGGTTCGCAGATTTGTGGTGCCGCAGGGTGGCTGAGGTGGGCGGCTGCGCGATGTGCAGCCACTTGATGCGGGGCGGCGCAGCCTGGTGGAGCCTGGCAGGAGGGACACGGGGCAGCCGGCGGCGGGCCGGCTGGGCCCGCAGCGAATTATGGAGGTGTCGTGATGGACCCGGTCGTCGTGGGAGTGGACGGCTCGC
>NZ_JAVFVX010000592.1:0-257 GCF_033441795.1 Streptomyces sp. ADMS
TGTCGCGTCCCCGGGCAGGGCTGCGCGGGCGTCGCGCAGGGCTTCGGCCAGGGAGGGGTCGGCGCTGAGGTCTTTGTGTGGGGCCGGTGTCAGTGGGGGCGCGCCGGCGTGGCTGGTGGGTGCGGTGTCGGGGGTGTGGTCGGCGTGTTGGGTGGCTGGAGCGTGTTCAGGTGGCTCCGAACGCCGAGAAGGCCCATCCCGTCGCCTGATGTGTCGCGTCCCCGGGCAGGGCTGCGCGGGCGTCGCGCAGGGCTTCG
>NZ_JAVFVX010000593.1:0-254 GCF_033441795.1 Streptomyces sp. ADMS
GCGAAGTAGATGTCCGGCAGCTCGATGCCCTCGCGGGCGATGTACTGCCACACGTCGAGCTCGGTCCAGTTGGAGAGCGGGAAGACGCGGACGTGCTCGCCGGGCGCGTGCCGCCCGTTGTAGAGGTTCCACAGCTCGGGGCGCTGGCGGCGCGGGTCCCACTGCGAGAACTCGTCCCGCAGCGAGAACACCCGCTCCTTCGCCCGGGCCTTCTCCTCGTCGCGCCGTCCGCCGCCGAAGACCGCGTCGAACTT
>NZ_JAVFVX010000594.1:0-254 GCF_033441795.1 Streptomyces sp. ADMS
TACATTAAGAACTCCAGTTCGATTTAATGCACGCCAAAGCCCAAAGGGGCGAAGCTGGCGATGCAAGGAAAGGGGGAGGGGGGAAGCACCGGTCAGACGACTCGGCGGACCGCGAGAATCTGCGGCTTCCAGGTGGCGAGGGTCGCGAGGCGGACCACGTCGCCGGTGTGCGGGGCGTTCACGATCAAGCCCTGGCCGACGACCATCCCGACGTGTTCCGGGACTTCGGCCGTCCCCTCGGTGAAGACGAGGTC
>NZ_JAVFVX010000595.1:0-253 GCF_033441795.1 Streptomyces sp. ADMS
TACA
This sequence comes from Streptomyces sp. ADMS, assembly GCF_033441795.1. Classification (NCBI taxonomy): domain Bacteria; kingdom Bacillati; phylum Actinomycetota; class Actinomycetes; order Kitasatosporales; family Streptomycetaceae; genus Streptomyces; species Streptomyces sp. ADMS. Next base: position 5 of record NZ_JAVFVX010000595.1, read on the forward strand.
TTAAGAACTCCAGTTCGATTTAATGCACGCCAAAGCCCAAAGGGGCGAAGCGGCGGTGCAAGGAAAGGGGGAGGGGAGAAGCGCCGGTCAGACGACTCGGCGGACCGCGAGAATCTGCGGCTTCCAGGACGCGAGGGTCGCGAGGCGGACCACGTCGCCGGTGTGCGGGGCGTTGATGATCAACCCCTGGCCGGCGACCATCCCGACGTGTTCCGGGACTTCGGCCGTCCCCTCGGTGAAGACGAGGTC
>NZ_JAVFVX010000596.1:0-252 GCF_033441795.1 Streptomyces sp. ADMS
CAGTGCTCGCGGCGAGTGACGCTCTGGCGTCGCAGGGGCTGCGGGTGCTGGCCGTCGCGCGGCGGGAGCTGGATGGACCCCACCCCGCGCAGGACGAGGCCGAGTCGGGACTGTCGTTCCTGGGACTGGTCGGCATGCTGGACCCGCCGCGTCCGGAGGTCACCGACGCGGTCGCCGCCTGCCGCCCCCGGCCGGCATCCGGATCGTCATGGTCACCGGCGACCACCCGCTCACCGGGGAGGCCGTGGCCCG
>NZ_JAVFVX010000597.1:0-252 GCF_033441795.1 Streptomyces sp. ADMS
CGTACCCGTCTTGGGCGTTGGGGCCTGTCGGAGGCATGGCCGGGGTGGGCGCGCCGGGCTGGGGGAAGCCGTAGCCGGCCGGTGCAGCATCCGGGGCCGGTGCGCCGGGGTGCGGGAGGCCGTACCCGCCCTGGGCGTTGGGGTTCGCCGGTGCGGGGGCGGGGCCGCCCGGCTGGGGGAAGCCGTGCCCGGTGGGTGAGGCGTCCCATGCCGGGGCAGGGGTGCTCGGGGCCGGTGCGCCGGGGTGCGGGA
>NZ_JAVFVX010000598.1:0-252 GCF_033441795.1 Streptomyces sp. ADMS
TCACTTTCCTGGCCTACTGGCTGGAAGAGCCGCGTGACGTGGGCACTCTTCAGCTGGCAGTGGCGATCCTGGGCGTCGTGGTGCTGAACGCCGCCATCGGCTTCGCGCAGGAGTACTCGGCCGAGCGGACGGCCCAGGCGCTGGAGGCCATGGTGCCCCACGCCTGCCGGGTGCTGCGCGACGGCAGGCGGCTGGATGTGCCCGCCCGGGACCTGGTGCCGGGCGACGTGGTGGTGCTGGAGGCCGGGGACG
>NZ_JAVFVX010000599.1:0-252 GCF_033441795.1 Streptomyces sp. ADMS
TCACTTTCCTGGCCTACTGGCTGGAAGAGCCGCGTGACGTGGGCACTCTTCAGCTCGCGGTGGCGATCCTGGGCGTCGTGGTGCTGAACGCCGCGATCGGCTTCGCGCAGGAGTACTCGGCCGAGCGGACGGCCCAGGCGCTGGAGGCGATGGTGCCCCACGCCTGCCGGGTGCTGCGCGACGGCAGGCGGCTGGAGGTGCCCGCCCGGGACCTGGTGCCGGGCGACGTGGTGGTGCTGGAGGCCGGGGACG
>NZ_JAVFVX010000059.1:0-12788 GCF_033441795.1 Streptomyces sp. ADMS
CGGTTGTCGTGGAGGAGGATCGCGTCCGGCGCGGTCGCGGAGGCCTCGTCGGTGATGACCGGCAGGTCGCGGTACTCGACCCTGATCCTGGCGGCGGCGCGGCGCGCGGTCTCCGGGTGGTCGGCGGCGACGATGGCGACCGGTTCGCCGTGGTGGCGGACCCTGCCGTGGGCGAGGACCGGGGTGTCCTGGATCTCCAGGCCGTAGTTCCTCACGTCGGTCGGCAGATCGTCGTACGTCATGACCGCGTAGACGCCGGGCAGCGCGAGGGCCTCGGCCGTGTCGATGGACACGATCTCGGCGTGCGCGACCGTGGAGCGCAGGATCTGGCCCCAGAGCATGTCCTCGTGCCACATGTCGGACGAGTACGCGAACTCGCCGGTGACCTTGAGGGTGCCGTCGGGGCGGAGAGTGGACTCGCCGACGCCGCCCTTGGTCTTCGAACCCTGGGTGACCTTGGTGGGGGTCCCGAGGGGAGCGTTCCTGCCGGGCATGTCAGACCGCCTCTCCCTGTCGGGCCGCCGCCAGCCGGACCGCGTCCATGATCTTCTCGTAGCCCGTGCAGCGGCACAGGTTGCCCGAAAGGGCTTCGCGGATGTCCGCGTCGGTCGGGTTGGGGTTCCGCTCCAGCATCTCGTCGGCGGCGACCAGCAGACCGGGCGTGCAGAAGCCGCACTGGACGGCGCCGGCGTCGATGAACGCCTGCTGGATCGGGGCGAGTTCAACGCCCTCGCCGGTCTGGGAGTCGGTGGAGCCCTTGGGCTGCCACTGCTTGGCCGCGTCAAGTGACGTGCCGCAGGCGCCCGTTCCGCAACTGCCGTGCTCCGTACGCTGTTTGGCGTAGTCGGCGAGCCCTTCGACCGTGACGACCTCGCGCCCTTCCGCCTGTCCCGCCGCGACGAGGCACGAGCACACCGGTGCACCGTCCAGGCGGACGGTGCACGACCCGCACTCGCCCTGCTCACAGGCGTTCTTCGAACCCGGCAGGCCGAGCCGCTCCCGCAGGACGTACAGCAGGGACTCGCCCTCCCACACGTCGTCGGCCTCCTGCGGACGCCCGTTGACCGTGAAACTGACGCGCATTACGCGACACTCCCCTTCTGGATGCTCCGGCCGTCAGTGCCGCGGTACGACTCCCAGGTCCACGTCAGCGTGCGGCGGGCCATCACGCCGACCGCGTGCCGGCGGTAGCTCGCGGTGCCCCGGACGTCGTCGATGGGGTTGCAGGCGCCCGCGCACAGATCGGCGAACTGCTTGGCGACCGACGGCGTGATGATCTTCCCGTTGTCCCAGAAGCCGCCCTCTTCGAGCGCCGCGTTCAGGAACTCCTCGGCGGCCCTGGCCCGGACGGGTGTGGGCGCCGCCGAGCCGATCCCCGTACGGACCGTCCGCGACTCCGGGTGCAGCGCGAGACCGAAGGCGCAGACGGCGATGACCATCGCGTTGCGGGTGCCGACCTTCGAGTACTGCTGGGGGCCGTCCGCCTTCTTGATGTGGACGGCGCGGATCAGCTCGTCGGGCGTGAGCGCGTTGCGCTTCACGCCGGTGTAGAAGTCGTCGATCGGGATCAGCCGTGTCCCTCGTACGGACTCGGCCTCGACCTCCGCGCCCGCCGCGAGAAGCGCCGGGTGGGCGTCGCCGGCCGGGGAGGCGGTGCCGAGGTTGCCGCCGACGCCGCCCCGGTTGCGGATCTGCGGGGAGGCGACCGTGTGCGAGGCGAGTGCCAGGCCGGGCAGCTCGCCGCGCAGGTCGTCCATGATCCTGGTGTACGGGACCGAGGCGCCGAGCCGCACGCTCTGCTCGCCGGTCTCCCATTCGTAGAGATCTCCGATGCGGGTCAGGTCGAGGAGGTACTCGGGCCGGCGGTGGTCGAAGTTGATCTCGACCATCACGTCGGTGCCGCCCGCGATCGGCACAGCGGTGGGGTGCTCGGCCTTCGCGGCGAGCGCCTCCTCCCAGCTGGCGGGGCGAAGGAAGTCCATGACCGGCTCTTTTCCTCTTCGTCGCGTGCGTCGGGCCAGTGGGTCGCGCCAATGGCTCGTTCATGTGCTGTTCACGTGCGGTGGAGCCAGTACACAGGGCTGTGCTCCACCGGGGTCAGTCACGGAAACCATGAAGGAGTTGGCTGGCCAGGGCGATCGTCTTGTAGATTCGTATGAACAGAGGCCATTGGTAACCTCTCTGATTTTCCCTGGAAACAGTGATTGCCGCGCAGGCGCAAAAGCGCGGCTCGCAGAAAGAACGGCGGCGACGAGAATGCGGCTGCGCGCACTGCTGGACACCGACTCGCTGGGCCTCAGGCTGCTCGGCGGCGCGGACGAGCTGGACCGCACCGTGCGCGGGGTGATGACCACCGACCTCAGGGACCCCAGCCGCTATCTCTCGGGCGGCGAACTGGTGCTCACAGGTCTGGCCTGGCGCCGGGACCCCGCGGACTCCGAGGCGTTCGTACGGCTCCTGACGGGGTCCGGGGTCGCGGCCCTGGCCGCCGGTGAGGCCGAGCTGGGGGACATCCCGGACGACCTGATCACGGCCTGCGCCCGGCACCGGCTGCCCCTGTTCGCGGTGCACGAGTCGGTGGCGTTCGCGATGATCACCGAGCACGTCGTCCGGCAGGTGTCCGGCGAGCGCGCCGGAGATCTGGCGGCGGTCGTGGATCGGCACCGCCGGATGATGACCTCGGGGCCGGGGGGCGGCGGGCCCGACGTGGTCCTGGATCTGCTCGGCTCCGACCTCGACCTGCGCGCCTGGGTCCTCTCCCCCGCCGGCCGTCTCATCGCGGGCTCGAAGGTCTCGGGCCCCGCCCCGGCCCCCGACCTGTGCGCGGCCCTGGCGGCCGAGCACCTGACGGCGGCCCGCACCGGCAGACGCGGACCCCACCGGGTCGCGGTGGGCGGTACGACGTACTCCCTCTTCCCCGTCCGCGGCAGCAGCCGGACCGCCGCGCAGGGCGGCGGCTCACACGACGTACGCGAGACCCTGCTGTCCGACTGGCTGCTCGCCGTCGAGGCGGACGCCGGGGACTGGCCGGCCGAGCGGCTCGATCTGCTCCAGGGCGTCACACAGCTGATCGCGGTCGAACGCGACCGGCGCGACGCCGCCCGTACGGTACGGCGGCGGCTCGCCCAGGAGGTCCTGGAGCTGGTGCAGACGGGAGCCGCGCCAGCCGAGATTGCGGCCCGGCTGCGGGTCGCCGCACCGGTACTGCTCCCCGGCCTCGGCGCCGCCCCGCACTGGCAGGTCGTCGTGGGCCGCGTGGACTGGGCCGGCGGCGAGATCGAGGGCGGCCCGGTGGCCCAGGCGTTGCTGGAGGAAATCCTCGTGGACCCGCTCCTGACGGGCCCGGAGCACTCCGACCGGATCGCGGTGGCCCGTACGGGGGACGAGGCGATCGCTCTCGTACCGCTGCCGGCGGTGTCGTCGGAGCACGACGGTTCGGAAGCGGGAATCCTGGCCGAGGAGTTGCTCTCCGCCGTACGGGACCCGCTGTCGGCCGGCCTGGACGACGACGGGCGGCTCACCCTCGGTGTCAGCGCGGCCGTGCACACGGCGGAGGGGCTGCGCGGGGCGCTGGAGGAGGCACGGCACGCCCGCCGGGTGGCCGCGGCGCGCCCCGGCCGGGTGTGCGCGGCGGGCCACCAGGAGCTGGCCTCCCACGTGCTGCTGCTCCCGTTCGTCCCGGACGACGTCCGCCGCGCCTTCACGGCCCGCCTCCTCGACCCCCTGCGGGACTACGACCGGCGCCACCGGGCCGAGCTGATCCCGACGCTGGAGGCGTTCCTGGAGTGCGACGGCTCGTGGACGCGGTGCGCGACACGGCTCCATCTGCATGTGAACACGCTGCGCTACCGGGTGGGGCGGATCGAGCAGTTGACGGGGCGTGATCTGTCGCGGCTGGAGGACAAGCTGGACTTCTTCCTGGCGTTGCGGATGAGTTGAGCCCACGGGAGCAGGGCCGTGGGCTCGGGGCGTGCGGTCCTGGCGCGCGCCGGACGGAAGCGGGTGTGCGGCAACCTGAAGCCGCGATCTTCCCCGACTTTGTGAATTCCTTCACCTACCCCCTTGGCCGGGCACCAGGATTCGTGCTGAGATGCCGCCACCACTCAACAGGCTCGATGGTGTGCTCGGGGAGGGCAACGTGGCGCATTCCGCCATGTCTGGTTCGGGAACGACCTCTGGTGACGATCCACTCCAGACCGCGGTATGGCGGCTGCGCTCACGCGCCTGCTGGGCGGACGCGGCAGCACTGATCGACCCCACCACGGCCGACGCCTCGCTCCAGCGGGCCGCGCTGCTCGTCGAGCGGTGCCTCTACACCGAGCAGGGCTGGGCGGAGGCCGAGGGCGCGCTCCGTACGGCGGAGGCACTGGCCCAGAGCGACGACGAACGGGGCGCGGCGGCCTGTGAGCGCGGGCAACTGGCGTACGCGGCGACCCTGCTGGGCGTACGGGACCGCGCCGACGAGGCGCGGGCCGCGCTGGGCCGGGCGGCGGCACTGATCACTCCGGGGGCTTCGGGGCGGGCGGTGCTGGACTTCCGGCGGGGGCTGCTGGCCGAGAACCTGTCGCGTTCTCCACAGGCGGCGCGGGCCGCGTACCGGCGCGCGCACGCGGGGGCGACCGCCCATGCCGATCCGCTGCTGCTGTCGTTCACGTGGCGTCATCTGGCCGGACTCGCCCTGCGGGACGGGGAGTTGGCGGAGGCGCGGCACGGGTTCGGTGAATCGCTGCGGATTCGGGAGGAGTTGGGGTTCCTGGTGGGGACAGCGCCCGCGTTGGCGTCGCTCGCCGATGCGGAGTCCGAGCCGGAGGCTTCGCGGTTGCGGGCGGAGGCGGGGCGGTTGTACCGGTTGCTCGGAGGCGTTCCTACCTGGCTGGCGCGGCAGTTGGCTCCGCCGGCGGCTTCTGCGTAGTTGCGCCCGTCGTAGGGGGCAGTGCGGTTGTGGGGCGGGGGCGGGCGCCCTGTGGCTTGTCGCGCGGTTCCCCGCGCCCCTGGGTGGGGGCGGGCGTATGGACCCGTGTCCCGTCGCTGGACTACGAGGTGAGGTCAGTGGGCGCCTGTCACGTGGTCCCGGGTCAGTGACTGGACCAGTTGCACGTCTCCTGCGATCAAGGCATCCAGCAGGGTGCCGTGGTCTGCCGCGTCCGCCATGAGGGCTGATCGGCTCGTGTCGGCCTTCGTGTCCACCAGGGGCCACTGGGCGCGGCGGTGGAGGTCGTCGGCGATCTGGACCAGCTGGGTGTTGCCGGCGAGGGACAGGACCGCCCGGTGGAAGGCTCGGTCGGTTTCGGCGTAGGTGGCCCGGCAGCCGGTCGACGCCGCGTGTGCCGTCGCTTCGGCGAGGGGGCGGAGTTCTGTCCAGCGTTCCGCCGGCACCGTGCGGGCCAGGCGGAGCAGCACCGGCAGTTCGATCAGGGCGCGGATCTCGGCCAGCTCGGCCAGCTCGCGGGCGCCGCGTTCCACGACGCGGAAACCCCGGTTGGGGACGACCTCGACGGCGCCTTCCAGCGCGAGCTGCTGCATCGCCTCGCGGACGGGCGTCGCGGACACCCCGAAGCGGTCGCCCAGTACGGGGGCCGAGTACACCTCGCCGGGCGCCAGCTCGCCCCCGACGAGCGCGGTGCGCAGCGCGTCCAGGATCTGCCCGCGCACGGAGGAACGCTGCACGACGGGACGCGCCTGCGCGGAGCGGGACCGTTCCGTACGAGGTCCTGGGATCGGCTGCTCACTGTGCGTGTGCTCACCCCGGGCGCCGCCGCCCTGCCCGCCCGCTCCCCCGGCTTCACGGGCGGTCGGCCCGCCCGCCCCGGGGCCCCACCCCCGGTCCACGTCCGCGGCCCTGAGCTGCGGTGGAACGCGTACGGCACCCGGGCGTGAAGCCGGGACCCCTGTCTCGGGCGAGACGTGCGCGCCCTGTGGGCCGGCGTGCTGCACGGGGGTCTCCTCCGGGCTGGATGGCACCTTGACGGCACATGGGGTCATTACGGCGGGTTGTTACTCGCCCGTCAAGCACCATAGGCGCACATTCCGTCAGTTCAAATCCCGTTTCGAGTCCAGGTTCGGATCGGGACCGGATCCGGTGTTAAATCCGGATCACATCACGGGCATGATAGGTAAGGTAAGGCTTACCTTGATATCCAAGTGATCTATCGAGATGCGGTGGTCCCGACATGTCCGCTCCCGTACAGACCCGGTCCGCCGTCGCGGACTCGTACGACCGGCTCGCCGAGGCCTGTCCGCACGCGACCGTCATCGAACTGGAACCCGGACAGCCGCATCCGCGCGGCGACGGCTGGGTCCGGGCCGCCGGGCTCGCGGCCGGCGACGGTGATCTCGACTCCTTCCTCCGCTGGGACGACGAGCAGGTACTGCGGGAGTACGGGGAGCCGGGCCGCCCGGACGTCGTGGCGGGTTTCGGGCTGCACCGGTACGCGTGGACCGCCTGCCTGCTGATCACCGTGCCGTGGTTCCTGCACCGCCGGGTGCCCCGGCTGCCCGTCGAGGACGTCTCGTACCACCGCGCCGACGGGCGCTTCGGCATCCGCCCCGGCGTCTTCGCCTGCCTGCCCGACGACCCGGCCGCTAACCGGCCCGGCGCCCGGGTGGTCGGCGACGAGGAGGCTCTGCGCGGGGAGGTGCGGGCCGCCCTCACCGAACACCTGGAGCCCCTGCTCGGCGGTTTCGGGCCGCGGATGCGGCGGCGCGGCCGGGCCCTGTGGGCCGTGGTGACCGACGACGCCGTGGAGGGCCTGCACTACATAGGACAGGCCATCGGCGAAGCGGACCGCGCCCAGCGGGAGCTGGAGCTGCTGCTGCCGGGCTCGACCCGCCCGTTCGTCGGGTCGGCGGGCTTCCGCGAACTGACCGGCCCCGGCGGAGCGGCACTGCCCACCCGCGACCGGGCCAGCTGCTGCTTCTTCTACACGATCCGCCCGGACGAGATGTGCGACAACTGCCCGCGCACCTGCGAGAGCGACCGAATCGCCAAGCTCACGGCCGCCGCCACAAGTTGAGGGGCCCTCAGCAGCACCCCTCCCTCACGGACCGGCACCGGGTGTCGTAGGATCGCCGTAAGATCACGTTCGACTGGGGCTCCCCATGGTTACGGGCACTTCACAAGTTCCTCACTTGTCGCAGGAACTTTCCGTGGAACCACCCGTACGGGTAGTCTTATTCGAACTCAACTCCCGCCCCTCAAGCGGCAGTTCGAGCAGAATGTCGCCCTGAGCATCCCCTTGCACCTCCTTAGGCGGCCTCTTGCCCCGAAACCCCCTGAGGGCTGAGGGGATTGGGCCACTATGGCGGGCGTTACGCCCTATCCCAATGCAAGGGACCCCAGATGAGACTGACCGACATATCGCTTAACTGGCTGCTTCCGGGCGCCGTACTGCTCCTGGGCGTGCTGGCGGCGGTGGCGGTGCTCGCGCGCGGCAAGCGCTCCTCCGGGGGGAAAGCGAGCCAGGACGACTCGTGGGAGCGCACCGAAGAGCGCCGCAGGCGCAAGGAAGCCATTTACGGCACGGCGTCCTACGTACTCCTCTTCTGCTGTGCCGCGGTCGCCGCGGCGCTCTCCTTCCACGGCCTCGTCGGTTTCGGCGAGCAGAACCTGAACCTCTCCGGCGGCTGGCAGTACCTCGTCCCCTTCGGTCTCGACGGCGCGGCGATGTTCTGCTCCGTGCTCGCCGTGCGTGAGGCCAGCCACGGTGACGCGGCCCTCGGTTCCCGGATACTCGTGTGGATGTTCGCGGCCGCCGCCGCCTGGTTCAACTGGGTGCACGCGCCCAGGGGTATCGACCACGCGGGTGCCCCCCACTTCTTCGCCGGTATGTCCCTGTCCGCCGCCGTCCTCTTCGACCGCGCGCTGAAGCAGACCCGCCGGGCCGCCCTGCGCGAGCAGGGTCTGGTGCCGCGTCCGCTGCCGCAGATCCGTATGGTCCGCTGGGCGCGGGCGCCCCGCGAGACGTACAAGGCCTGGTCGCTGATGCTCCTGGAGGGTGTGCGCAGCCTGGACGAGGCGGTCGACGAGGTGCGCGAGGACCGGCGCCAGAAGGAGCAGGCGCGACTGCGCCGGCGTGAGCAGGAGCGGGCCGAGCGCGCACACCTCAAGGCGATCAGCCGGGGCCACCGAGGCCCGTTCGGCGGCGGTGGCGGCGGTGGCGGTCAGCAGGTCGAGGTGGAGCGGGCACCCGCCCAGGTCACCTCGGAGCCTGCCATATCCTCCGCGGAGCAGCTGCCTTTGCGCGCCCGTCCCTCCCTCCAGCCCGTTCGTGGCAGCAGTGACTCGATCACTGTCGACCTCACGGCGGAGGACGACACGATGGCCCTGCCCCGCCTGGACTCCCTGGAGCGCAAGCTCCGGGACCTCGAGCAGCAGTACGGTTAAGCACTACTGTACGAACTGAGCGCAACCGACACGGGGGCGCGGCCTGTTCAGGCCGCGCCCCCGTTCAGTTCGAACCACACCGCCTTGCCCACGCCGTGCGAGCGCACTCCCCACGCGTCGGCGAGGGACTCCACCAGCACCAGACCTCTGCCATGCGTACCGTCGCCGGTGCTCGGTGCGCGCAGCCTCGGCCTGCGTCCCACGAAGTCCCGTACCTCCACGCGTAGTCCGCGAGGCGAGACCGTGGCCGTCAGCACCGCGTCACGGTCCGTGTGCACCAGCGCGTTGGTGACGAGTTCACTGGTGAGCAGTTCCGCTATCTCCGAACAGCCGGGCCTCCCCCAGTGCCTCAGCAGCTCACGCAGCGCCCTGCGGGCCTCCGGAACCTCCCGCAGATTCGAACAGCCCAGCCTGCGCCTCAATTGCGACGCCTCCCCCCGGTCCACGACATCGCCGTCGCGGATGTCGTTGTCGATGTCGTTCTCGGTCGTTTCCTCCGCCGCTTTCACCGAGAAGGCCCCGATGGTTACGGGACCACGTCCTCGTGCCTGACTCTTCATGACCCCCGCCCGGACGCCGGTCTGCTGTCCCCTCCTGATCGAACGCGTTCACGGGATCCATGCCCCCGTCCTGAACACGGCAGTCATGTCGAATTCTCAACGACCGGATGTACGAGGCTGGTTGAACCGTTAATGGCCGGATCAGGACATCGGCCGCGCCCAAAGGGCGCTGCTGGAGGGGCGCTTGGAGCGGACGCTGCGGCAGTTCACGCGCCCGTCCACCGGGGACGGGCGCGTGAGGGCGGTGGATCGGTCCAACTGTCCAGTGCGGGCTGCCGATCCGGTCGTAGGCCGCCTCCCTCCGGGGTGCGGGGCAGCGGACGCGACCGGGGCTCGGTACGGCTGGTCAGTAGAGCTTCTTGACCGCCGTGGTCGTCGTCTTCTTGAAGGCCGGCACCGGGGCGTCCCCGAAGTCGCCCAGTTGGCTCCAGTCCACGACCGTGACGGCGCGGCCGTCCCGGCCGACCGACAGGAGACGGATGTCGGTGGCGCCGTACGACGTTGTGGTGTGCAGACCGTAGACGCGCGCGCCCTCCTCGACCGGAAGCGTGCCGTAGTGCCTGAACTCGGCCTCGACCTCGGGGTCGGACTGCTCGATCCGCGCCGGGCAGGAGCGGATCTCCTTGTTGAGCCGGGCGGCGAGGGCCTTGGCCTTGGCGTCGCTGCCGACGACGATCGTGAGCTGGCGGGCACTGGTGTCCAGGTCGGTGCGGAACGCGCGGTACCGGGAGTCGTAGCCCGGCAGCGCCGCGTCGAGGCAGAACCTCATCTCCTCCGGCACCCCGTCCTTGACCCGGTCCGCGATCCAGGTGGAGCTGGGGTGCGGCGGCAGTTCGGCGGCCGAGAGGAAGGCGGGCGCGGGCGGGGTGCTCGCCTTCGCCGTGGCACCGGCCGGGGCGGCGAGGGCGAGCCCGGCTGCGGCGAGGGCGGTGAGTGCGGACAGCGCGGTGAGCAGGCCGGCCCTGGCGGCGCGGGTGGTGCGGGTGGTGCGGGTGGTGGTGGCGTGGACATCGCGAGCGGGCATGGGTGTCCCCCGTGTCTGGGTGCACGAATGTGCACGGGTTCGCATGAGCGGGTGATGTCGGATCCCGCCGCGCCGGGTGGTCGGTCCGGCGGCGGTCGGTGCGACGTCCAAAGCATCGGCCGCCGCTCGGGGCAACCGCAACCGCCGACACGCGATCCGCGACGGTGGAACCATCCCATCCCCTCTGACGTGCAGGTATATGGAGTGCCTGGGATGCCGTTCCGGGACGCGGAGTACCACGAGAGGACGGGGGCAGGGTGTGTCGACGCACGACGACGTGGCGGAGTTCGCGGCGCTGCTGAGGCAACTGAAGGGGCGTACGGACCGCAGTTACGGCTCACTGGCCCGGCGCCTGGCCATGAACACCTCGACCCTGCACCGCTACTGCTCCGGCGACACGGTCCCGCTGGACTTCGCCCCGGTGGAGCGGTTCGCCGCCCTGTGCGGGGCGTCGCCGGAGGAGCGTGTGGAACTGCACCGCCGGTGGCTCCTGGCGGTGGCGGCACGGCAGCGGACGCGTACGTCCGCGGAACCGGATGCGTCCGCCGATGCGACTGCGTGCGCCGAACCTGGGACGTCCGTCCAGCCCTGCACGCCCGTAAAACCCGGGACGTCCATCCAGCCCGGCATGCCCGCCGAAAAGGGCACGCCCGTCAAACCCGGCACGCCCGTCAAACCCGGCGCGCCCGTAAAACCCGGCGCGCCCGTAAAACCCGGGACGTCCGATGCGCGGGACGCCCCCGGAGCGACCCTTGCTTCGGACAAGCCCGCTTCCGCACCCCGCCCCTGGTACCGCCACCGCCGGATCGCGGTCCCCACTGCCGTCGCCTGCACGCTCCTCGCCGCGCTGGGCACCCTGGGCAGTCTGTCGGCCCTGTCCGCCGACCGCTCCCCGTCCAGGGCAGCCCCGTCTCCCTTCCCGACCCCGCCCAAGGCCTCCCCCGCGCCGATCACCTGGACCGCCAACTCCCAGGCGTGGGCGCTCGGTTGCGGCCACACCTACGTCATCGCGAGGTCACCCGAACAGGTCCCTCCGCCGCCGGCTCCGCAGGACGCCGCTCCCTGGGCGGCGACCCAGCGCGCGGTGCACGGAGGGAACACGAACGTCGAGATCTCGGTGCAGGGGCGGACGTCGACGGCGGTGGTCCTGGAGGCGCTCCGGGTCCGGGTGGTCGGGCGGAGCGATCCCGCCGGGGGCACCGCGTACTCCATGGACCAGGGCTGCGGCGGCGCGATCACTCCCCGGTCCTTCTCCGTCGACCTCGACAAGGACCGGCCCGTCGCCCGCTCGGCAGCCGGGAGCGACATGGGGACGCCGATCCCGGCGGTGCGCTTCCCCTACCGCGTCTCCGCCCAGGATCCGGAGGTGCTGCTGGTCACCGCGCGGACCGAGACCTGCGACTGCCACTGGTACCTGGAGCTCGACTGGTCCTCCCAGGGCCGCACCGGCACCGTGCGTATCGACGACGCGGGACGCCCGTTCCGGACCAGTGGCATCAAGGGGCTGCCCCGCTACTGGTACCTGATGCGCGAGTGGGTCCCGCGCACGGACTGAACAGCCCCTTCTTCTCCTACGTCTCTTCTCCTACGTCGTGTCACGCCTCCCAGACGGCGGCGGCCGTACGGTCGTCCGCGTACCCCTTGACCCGTACCTGGGTGTCCGCGAGGAAGGCGGCGAGGCCGGGCGGCGTGTCGCCCGACCACCGGCCGGTGAGGTACTCGCACAGCTCGGGCTCACCGCGCAACGGCTCGGCGAGGCCGCCGGTGCACAGCAGGAGCGTGTCCCCCGGGCGGGCGACGGAGGCGCGGAACCGGAAGGGTTCGCGGGGCGGTTCGGGGGCGGGCTCGTACGGGCTCGGCGGTGTCGTGATCCCGAGGTCCATGGTGAGCCGGTCCCCGTCCGGGGTCTCGTGGGGCAGCGAACCGAATCCGACGACGGGCTCACCGGCCGGGATCTCGCCGACCGGCGGTTCGATGTCCTGCCACTCGCCGTCCCGGAGCCGGAACAGTCCGCCCGCGCCTACACCGAAGAAAACGCGTGTACGGCAGTCGGGGTCGGCGGGGAGCAGCAGACAGCGCAGGCCCGCCGTGTACTCCCCGGGCTCGATGCCCTGCTCGGCGGCGCTCGCCCGGAGCTTGCCGAGGCTGCGGTCGGTGAGCCGGTGCAGCCCCGACTTGAGGTCGCCGCGCCGGGCGGCACGGAGGTCCTCGGCGAGCCGTACATGGCTGCGCCCCACCGCGCGCCCGATCCAGTGGCATGCCTCGGCGGCGGCCCGGTGCGCGCCGGGCGTGGCACGGGCGCCGGTCGCCATGGCGATGAGGACGAGTGCGTGGTCGCCGGCTCCGAAGCGGGCGGTGAGGAGGGAGTCACGGCGGGGCTCCCCCCGGAAGCGGGCGGAGTCCCCGCGCAGGGAGACGGCCCGGAGCGTGCAGGTGCCGTACTGCGCCCCGTCGAGCACGGTGTCCGCCACGAGGTCCCCCAGATCGTCGGGGTCGGCGGGCGGGAGGGCGGTGGGTTCGGCGGCGTAGGTGGGGGGACCTGAGCCGACGTGGTCGACGATGGCGGGAGGCCCGTCGACGGCGATGCCGGAGGAGGCGGGCAGCGGTGTTCCTGGGCTGCCCGGCGCCTCGGGCGGGAGTGCGGGGATGTCCCGGCGTGTGGGGGTCCGGAGGGAGGAGGCGCCCGCCGGGGGACCGTCCTCGGCGGTGTCTGCGGGGGTGGCGTCACGCGGGGGCCCGGTCGGCGGGCTCGCCCAGCCGGAGTGGGGCGCTGCCCCGGAGACCGGTCCGCCCGGCGAACCCCACCCCAGCCCACTCCCAC
>NZ_JAVFVX010000059.1:12888-52494 GCF_033441795.1 Streptomyces sp. ADMS
CGAAGCATCCACAGGCGCTGCCCCGGAGACCGGTCCGCCCGGCGAACCCCACCCCTGTTCACTCTCTCCGCCGGAAGCATCCCCTGAGTGCGGTGCCGGGGAGCCTTCACGGGCGGATGCGGATACGGGGCCAGGTGCGGCGGGTGGTCCGGGGGGACGCGGTGGAGCGTCCCACATGGCATCCGTGACTTCGGCGCCGGCCGTCGGGGCGACCGTGCTGGTCGGCCCGGTGTCGCCGCCCTCGCCCGCGTCCGCGAACCCTGCGCCGGGCGCAGGGCGGTCCACGGCGGCTTCCCCACCCGGCCTGCCTGGTGCGTCCGGGGATGCCCCGGGCGTCGGTCCCCGCCCAGGAGACGGTGTCGTGGGTGTCTCCGTCGGGATCGGGATACGGGTGCCGTCTGCCGACGGCGAGGCCGTACGGTCCCGGAAGCCCAGGGGTTTGGGGCCCGTCGGGAAGGTCGCGGGGCCCGTGGGCATGGCGGGCGGCGGCTCCCAGGGGGCGCGGGGCCGCCCGGGTGGGCTGCTTCGCGGTGCGTTCCACATCCCGTAGGGGACCCCGCCGCGCTGCGGCGGAACCCCGGAGCCGGGGGCGCTCCGCGGCGGTTCCGGCGTCCGGTCTGCGCCCGGCACGCGCCCGGCACGCGCGGGAGAATCCTGAGGCGGAAGAGGCGGAAGCGAAGCCGGAGGCGGTACGGGTGCCGGAGGCGGTTCGGGCCGCGCCGGCAGTGGTGGCGGAGCCCCCGCCCCCAAGTCGTCCCACTCCTCCAGCAACGGCTCGCGCCCGAACACCACGTCGCTCTCGTACCCCCCGTACGCCCCGTCCCCCGAAGTCCCCTCCGGAACGCTCCCGTCCCGCCCCGGATCCGCGCCGGCCGTCCGAGCGGCGACCGTGCCCGACGCCGAGGCGAACCGGTCGTCCAGGGAGTCGCCCGCGGCCGTGGGCCCGGTGTCCTCGGTGGAGTCGTCGTACAACTGCCCCCACCAGTCGTCCTCGTGACCGGTGGACCTCTCCCCCTGCTGGCTCATGACCCCGATTGTCCACCGTGCGGGCCGGATGAAAACGGGGCATCCGGAAAATCCGGCGAGGCGTTGCGCCGCGAACGGCGTGTTCGACGGCGTGTCGGATGACACAACGAACAACCGTACGAAACAAGTCGCCGGGCGGCCCCACCCCCCACGGGAGAACCGCCCGGCGACGCCGGGGTGACCTGACCCACGAACCCTCGCAGGCCCCACGAGTTCCAGGCCCGCGAGAGTCGTACAGCGCGCGTCGTACGTCGAATGCCGTGCACGCCGGTCCGCTCCGACCCGAGTGTGACCGGTCCTCCTTGAACAGGCCGCCGACCGCGGGGTCGACTACCGCGTGGTCGTCGAACGGTCCGTGCTGGATCTGCCCGCGGGTGTCACCGAACTGACCGCCGCACTGAACCGGGGCGAGCAGGTACGGGTCGTCGACCAGGTACCGACCGAGCTGGTGATCGCCGACCGCTCCCTCGCCCTCGTTCCCCTCGCCTCCCGTACGGCGGAGCCCACCGCGCTCGTCGTCCACGCCAGCGGGCTGCTCGAACTGCTGTCGGGCCTGTTCGAGTCGGTGTGGCGGGACGCGCTCCCGCTGCGCCTCGGCGCGGCCAAGGGCACCGCGGACGCCGGGTTCACGGAGGGTACGCCGGACCAGCCCGACGCCGCCGGCCTGGAGATCCTGTCCCTCCTGCTGGCCGGGCTGACCGACGCGAGCGTCGCCAAGCAGCTGGGCCTGGGGCTGCGGACCGTACAGCGCCGGGTGAAGCGGCTGACGGAGCTGACGGAGGTGACGACCCGGCTGCAGCTGGGGTGGCACGCGTACGAACGGGGCTGGATCGCCAGGGACCGACGGGCCTGATCCCGCCGTCCGTCTCCCCAGACCTGCGGTTTCCTTCGTCCTCGGTCAGGCTGGGCAGATGGGAGCGTGGGATCTCCTGCTGACCGGCCTGGTGATGCTGTTCGGTCTGTGTGGAGTTCTGGTGCCCGGGGTGCCGGGGTCGTGGCTCGTGTGGGCCGCGGTGCTGTGGTGGGCACTGGAGGATCCGCGGGCGGTCTCCTGGTGGGTTCTGGTGGGCGCGACCGTCGTCCTGTTCCTGTCCCAGGTGGTGCGCTGGCGGCTGCCTCCGCGCCGGCTGCGCGAGAGTGGCGCCACACCCCGGATGGCGGTGTACGCCGGGACCGGCGCCCTTCTCGGCTTCTTCCTGCTGCCCGTGTTCGGCGCGATCCCCGGCTTCGTGGGCGGTGTCTACCTCTACGAGCGGCTGCGGCTCGGTCGGCACCGCGAGGCGGTGGCGGCGGTACGGACGGTGATGCGGGCGGGCGGCACCAGCGTCCTCATCGAACTCTTCACCTGTCTGCTGATCACGGGCGCCTGGCTGGGCGCCACAGCCTGGGGCTGACACGGATCTATCACCTTCCACTGACGACCATCAGCACCCCCCTCTCTCTCACGTTTCATAGCGAGACGGCTCCGGTGAATCAACGGTGATCCGAGCCGCCGGGAGGCAGCACGCCCAACGGTTTCCTCGGCTCCGGCATCCACGCCGATGCCGACGAGCCCAGCAAGACCGTCCTGAGGCGGGCGCGCCCTGCGTCGTACGGCGCGGCATCGCGGGCGGGTCGACGTAACGGGACGGCCGAGACCGCACCCTGCGGTACAGAACCCTCGGCGAACGGACGATCCGACTCACCCTGCGCAAGGGCGAGTCGGCGGTCGTCACGGCCCGGGGCGACCGGCCGGACCTGTCGGTCGAACCGGTCCGGCCGAACGCGGAGGCCCCGCGCCGGGGCCTGCCGCTCACAGGCCCCTGAGGTCGGCCAGGTTGATCGAGTCGGCCATGGCGCGCATGCCGGCGTCGTTGAAGTGAAGGTGGTCGCCGGGGTCGTAGGCGGTGCGCATGCGGTGCGGGAACGCCGGGTCACGGACGGCGGCGTCGAAGTCGACGACCGCGTCGAAGAGGCCACTGCCACGGATGAAGGTGTTCACGGTCCGGCGTACGGACTCGCGGGCCTCGGTCCACTGGGGATGGCCGCCGTACGGGGTGATGGTGGCGCCGATGACGCGGATGCCGCGGGCGTGGGCGCGGTCGACAAGGGTCCTGTACGCCGTCTCGAAGGCGCGCGGGTCGCTCTGTTCGGGGGTGCCGTTGATGTCGTTGATGCCCTCGAACACGATCAGGGCGCGTACGCCGGTCCGGGAGAGGACGTCGGCGTCGAATCGGGTCAGGGCGCGCGGACCGACGCCGTCGAGGAGGACACGGTTGCCGGAGATACCCGCGTTGAGGACACCGAGGCGGCGGTTCGGGGGCAGTGCGGCGAGCCGGTCGGCGAGGCGGTCGGGCCAGCGGCGGTTGGTGTCGGAGGTGCTGCCACCGCCGTCGGTGAGGGAGTCGCCGAGCGCGACCACACTGCCGGCGGCGGGTGCGTCGAGGACGTCGACGCCGGTGACGTAGTACCAGGAGCTGAGGGTCCTGGTGTAGGCGTCGCCGTCCTCCATGCCGGCCCAGTCACCGCTGATGGCAAGGAAGTTGGTCTGCTTGGCCGTACGGTGGTAGGTCGCCGGCCCGGAGTCGCCTGGCGTGTGCACCGTGACGAGCAGGTTGGCGCCGGCCGGCACGACGAGCTGGACGGCGTCGGTGAAACGGTCCTGGCCCGCCGGGATCGTCACCGTGGGGGCGCCCGCGAAGGTGGCCGTACGCATCGACCCGGCTTCGGCGTCCGGGCTCCTCGGCTCGCCGGGTTCCTGGAGGGCGACGGTGACGGCGCCGAGGCGGAGGGGCTGGGTGCCGAGCCGGTTGGTGAGGCGGACGCGCAGCGCGCTGCCGCCGACGCTGAGGTGCAGGACGTTGCGGTAGGAGGCGTCGGGCCTGGCCGGGACGGTTCCGGAGGCGGCGGCCTCCCAGGTCCCCGTCCAGAGCCGGGGAACGGTGGTTTCCGCGACGGGAGCAGGGGTCGGGGCCTGGGTCGGCGGCAGGAGGGGCGTGGGCCCCTCGTCGGCTGTCGCAGCGGGCGGGACGAGCGCCAGGGCGGTCATCAGGGCCGCGAGGATGTGCCGAACCATGATCGCGCGGGTCATGTGCGCATCGTTCCCCGGACGAACGGTCGCGCCGGCTCGATGCCACACCCATGGCGGCACGCACGTACGTTCGTACGTACACCCGCGTTTCCGCTGCGCCTGCCGGGGACACCGTGTTTGGCTTCCGGCATGACCGGACTCAGCGCGGCCGAGCGCGCCTACCTACGGACCCAGCGGCTGGGACGGCTGGCCACCGTCGACCCCAACGGGCAGCCACAGGCGAACCCCGTCGGCTTCTTCCCGCAGGACGACGGGACGGTCCTGATCGGCGGCCGTTCGATGGGCCGCACCAAGAAGTGGCGCAACCTGGAGAAGAACCCGAGGGTGGCGCTGGTCGTCGACGACGTGGTGAGCGTGAGTCCCTGGAGGGTGCGGGGCGTCGACATTCGCGGCGAGGCCGAACTCCTCACGGGCCCCCACGAGTTGGGCCCGCACTTCAGCGAGGAGGTGATCCGCATCCATCCGAGGCGTATCCACAGCTGGGGCCTGGAGGAGGACTGAGGACCGGGACCGCAACTGTCCGGGTCACGGGGCGAGGGGGATGCCCTCAAGGCCGAGCAGGTGGCGCTTGCGGTCGAGGCCGCCCGCGTATCCCGTGAGGGAGCCGTCAGCGCCGATCACCCGGTGACAGGGCCGCAGGACGAGCAGCGGATTGGCGCCGATCGCACCCCCGACGGCCCGTACGGCGGCCCTTGGAGCCCCGATCCGCGCGGCGATCTGCCCGTACGTGGTGGTCTCCCCGTACGGCACCGAGTCGAGGGCGTTCCAGACCCGCTGCCGGAAGTCGGTCCCGGCGCTCCTCAACTCCAGCCGGAACTCGGTGAGTTCCCCGGCGAAGTAGGCAGCGAGTTGTGCTTCGGCCGCCCGGAAGGGCCCGGGATCGTGCCGTCTGCCGTCCACGACACTCTCGGCGGTCAGGCCTCTCTTCTGCCCGGACACGGAGAGGGCGGTCAGCGCGCCCGAGTCGTCCGCGGTGAGGAGGAGTCGCCCGAGGGGGCTGTCGAGGAATGTCCAGTAGGCGGTCACGGTGTCCAGTTTCCGTTACGCGGGGAGGTGCCGCTGGCGGATATCGGACACGACGTTTCCCACACACCCGCCCCCGCCGCTTCCGCAGCCCAGGCAGGCCCCCTCCAGCGCGGGCCGGCATCCTCAGCCCCGTCTGGGGGTCCCTCGCCGGGGGAGTCTGAGGACAAGGCCCGTCAAGGGCCGTAGGGGGTCTGGGGGCGCAGCCCCCAGGTACAGGATGGGACGGGTAGGGGTGTGCGGGGGCGAAACCCCCGCACACCCCCCGCACACCCCCGGCACTCTTACCGCTGGCGCCCCCGCTTCGCCTCCATCGCCGCCTTCCCCTCCGCCCCCTTCTTCTTCCAGTCCTTCCGAATCTCCGCGCGCAACCGCGCATCGGTCTTGGCCACGATGTACTGGTTCTCCCGCAGCAGCTTCCGGTAGCTGTCGAGCCGTCGCTGCCCCAGCGCCCCCGAGTCGACCGCCTCCAGCACCGCGCACCCCGGCTCCGCCGCATGGGCGCAGTCCTGGAAACGGCACCCCGCGGCCAGTTCCTCGATCTCGGCGAAGACCTGGCCGACGCCGGTACCGGCGTCCCAGAGGCCGACGCCGCGCAGCCCCGGAGTGTCGATGAGGACGCCCCCGCCGGGCAGGGCGAGCAGGTTGCGGGTGGTCGTGGTGTGCCGGCCCTTGCCGTCGGCGTCCCGCGTGGCCCGGACATCCATGACGTCCACGCCGAGCAGCGCGTTGGCGAGCGTCGACTTGCCGGCACCGGACTGCCCGAGCAGCACGGCCGTACCGTCGGCCACAACGGCCGCGAGGACGTCGATGCCGTCCCCGCTGGTGGAGCTGACGGTGAGCACCGGCACCCCGGGGGCGGTGGTCTCCACGTCCTGGACGAGATACGACAGTGTCGTCGCGTCCGGTACGAGGTCGGCCTTGGTGAGCACCACGACGGGCTGCGCACCCGATTCCCAGGCCAGCGCCAGGAACCGCTCGACGCGGCCGAGGTCGAGTTCCACGGCCAGCGACACGGCGACGATGGCATGGTCGACGTTGGCCGCGAGGATCTGGCCCTCGGAGCGCTTGGACGAGGTGGACCGTACGAACGCGCTGCGGCGCGGCAGATACGTACGGACGTAACGGGGATCACCGGCGGGCTCGACGACGGCCCAGTCGCCGGTGCAGATGACCCGCATCGGGTCGTGAGGGGTGACGAACGCGGTGCCGGCGCGCAGCACACCGTCGGCGGTGGCGACGTCGCACTGGCCGCGGTCGACGCGGATCACCCGCCCGACGAGCAGCCCTTCGGCCGCGTAGGGGGCGAAGGCGGCGGCCCACGCGTCGTCCCAACCGTAGGCGGCGAGCGCGCGGGCAGAAGCAGATGAACCCGATGGAGCGGATGAAGCGGATGAAGCCGAGAGGGAAGTCAAGGGAGACCCTTCACAAGGGTGGCCCCGGCACGCCCGGTCGGGCGCGAAGGAAGTGGAAGGTCAGCCGGTGGCCACAGAGGTGGACTTGACGAACTTCTGGATGCGGGCAGCGCCCACCGCAAAGACAGTCATCGGGTCACACCTCCTCGTCTTCACTCGACCGGCAACGACCGCGGACGGCCTGCGAAGGCCTGTCGCGGAAAGCACTTTCACTCTAGACGCCCACTCGTTCGGGACGCCACCCGATATCCAGCTGAACAACTGGGGCCCCACCAGCCGTAACTGATCAGTGTGGCGGTTGGGACCGCACCGAGCGAAGGAGCACCTTATGAAGGCGACCGCGCAGATCGGCGTCACCGGCCTGGCGGTGATGGGCCGGAATCTGGCCCGGAACTTCGCCCGGCACGGTTACACCGTGGCCCTCCACAACCGGACCCCCGCCAGGACCAAGGCGCTGGTCGAGGAGTTCGGGCACGAGGGTGACTTCGTGCCGGCCGAGACGGCCCAGCAGTTCGTGGCGGCCCTGGAGCGCCCCCGGCGGGTCATGATCATGGTGCAGGCCGGGGCGGCCACCGATGCGGTGATCGACGAGTTCGCCGCCCTCCTGGAACCCGGCGACATGATCATCGACGGTGGCAACGCCCACTTCGCCGACACCCGCCGTCGGGAGCAGGCGCTGCGCGGGCTCGGTATCCACTTCGTCGGTGTGGGTGTCTCGGGCGGTGAGGAGGGCGCGCTGAACGGGCCGAGCATCATGCCCGGCGGCTCCGTGGCGTCGTACAACGCGCTCGGGCCGATGTTCGAGACGATCAGTGCCAAGGTCGACGGCGAGCCCTGTGTCACTCATGTGGGCACGGACGGCGCCGGGCACTTCGTGAAGATGGTGCACAACGGCATCGAGTACGCCGACATGCAGCTGATCGGCGAGGCCTACCATCTGCTGCGCCAGGTCGGCGGGTACGAACCGGCGCGGATCGCCGAGGTCTTCCGCCAGTGGAACAAGGGGCGCCTCGACTCGTACCTGATGGAGATCACCGCCGAGGTGCTCGCCCACACCGACGCCGCCACCGGCAGACCCTTCGTGGACGTGGTGGCCGACGCCGCCGGGCAGAAGGGCACCGGCCGCTGGACCGTACGGACCGCCCTGGACCTCGGTTCCCCGGTCACCGCGATCGCCCAGGCCACCTTCGCCCGCGCCGCCTCGGGCCAGAGCGCCCTGCGTGCCGCGTACCGCGAGCTGCCCGGCGGCACCAGCTGGGACCTCACGGCGTACGAGGCCGAGCGCTTCGCGTGTCTGGTCGAGCACGCCCTGTACGCGTCGAAGCTCATCGCCTACGACCAGGGCTGGAAGATGATCCTGGACGCCTCGGCCGAGTACGGCTGGGACATCGACCTGGGCGCGATCGCGAGGATCTGGCGCGGCGGCTGCATCGTCCGCGCCGCCTTCCTCGACCGGGTCCGCGCCGCCTACGCCGCCGATCCCTGCCGGGTCACCCTGCTCACCGAGGAGGGCTTCGTGGCCGAGATCGCCGACGCCCAGGTCCCCTGGCGCGAGGTCGTCGCCACAGCCGCACGGCACGGAGTGCCCGTCCCGGCCTTCTCCGCCGCCCTGTCGTACTACGACACGCTCCGCACCGAGCGCCTCCCGGCCGCGCTCACCCAGGGCCAGCGCGACTACTTCGGCGCCCACACCTACCGGCGCACCGACCGCGAGGGCCGCTTCCACACGCTCTGGGAGCGGCCCGACCGGAGCGAGAGCGAGGTGATCTGACCTCCGCCCGCCCGATCCGCACCTCGTACGGCCACGCCCCCGGCGGTATCGCCCGGCGTGGCCGGCCAGGTGCTGAAGAGGCGAGAGTGGCCGGAGGGGCTTCGAGCACGTCCTGCGCCGTCAGAGGCCGGCCGGAGGCCCTGAGCCGCCGCCAGGAGGGCTTCCCCGGGTGCGGCCCCGCTGCGTGTGCCTCGTACGCCGCGTCCGAGATCACCGTCCCGGGCGGAAACAGCGGTGTGCCACGGGTCGGGAAGCCGACGTGCGGAGTCGTCCGCGCTCGGCGTGCAGGGAGGCGCGGGGGTGGCCCGCATCAGACAGAGCACGTGCCGTACCCGCCCCGCCTCAGCTCGTACAGCTGCTTCCGTTCAGCGTGAAGTCGACCGGGTCCGCGTTGCTGCCCTGCCAGTCGGCGAGGAAGCCGAAGGAGACCGTGCCGTCGGCCGGGACCGTCCTGTTGTAGTCGGCGGCGGTGGCCGTGACGCGGGCGCCGTCCTGGGAGAAGCTCGCGTCCCACATCTGGCCGACCTGCTGGCCGTTGCGGAAGGTCCAGGCGATGCGCCAGCCGTCGATGGCCTTCGCGGAGGTGACGCTGATGGTGGCCTGGAAGCCGTCGGGCCACTCGTTGACGAGGTCGTACTCGACCTCGCAGGCCGGTTCGCCCTGGTCGGGGCTCGGCTCGGGCGTCTCGCCGCGCGCGGTGGACGAGGACGTGCCCTGGGGTTCCGGATCGGGCTTGCCGGAGGGCGTCGGGGACACGTCCGGGTCCGACGGCTCGGGGGACGCCGACGGTGTGGAGCCCGCCGGGACGGTCAGGCCGGACGGCAGGACGGTCGAAGGGTCCACCACCGGCCGCCCGTCGGTCGCGCCGCCCTTCGAGGAGGCGTCGTTGCCGGAGCCGTCGAAGGGCATCAGCGAGACCGAGAGCGCCAGTGCGGAGACGATGACCGCCGCGACCAGGATCGCCGTACGGCCGATGCGCGGACGGGACTCACCGATGGTGAGTCCGGTGTTCATGCCCGCTTCCCAGCGCCCGCCGAGCAGACCCGCCTCGGCGGCGCGGCGGCGCCGTTCCAGGTAGGCGAGCCCGCCCCAGCCGATGACACCGCCGGCGAGCGCTGCGGACAGTCCGCTGCTCCCGCCGTACAGCCGCAGGCACGCGGCGGCCTCGGCGCACTCCACGCAGGTCGCGAGGTGCCGGGAGAGGTCCTCGGGTATCTCGGCGCCCTCCGAGCGGGTGACCGCGTCGAGCAGCCGGGCGAAGCTGCGGCAGTCGTACTCCATCGGGGTGTCGAGGAGGTTGCGCTGGCACCGGTCCCTGAACAGGCCGCGTACCTGGGCGAGTTCCACGGCGGCGGTCTCCGGGTCGAGGCCGAGCCGGCGCGCCACCAGGGGCAGCGGCAGCGCCTCCACCTCGGCCAGCCAGAGCAGAGCGGCGTCCGCTTCCTGCATGTCACGCAGGGCGCGCAGTGCGA
Source organism: Streptomyces sp. ADMS (assembly GCF_033441795.1). Lineage (NCBI taxonomy): Bacteria > Bacillati > Actinomycetota > Actinomycetes > Kitasatosporales > Streptomycetaceae > Streptomyces > Streptomyces sp. ADMS. Next base: position 22,666 of record NZ_JAVFVX010000059.1, read on the forward strand.
GCGGGCGGCGCAGCGGCGGTCCCACGTACCGTGCCGCCTTGTCGGAGTTGAGCCACAGCCGCAGGTCGGGGTCGAGATGGTTGCCGTGCCCGGTCTCCTCCCAGGACGCGGCGGTGCTGCGAACTGCAGCCAGCAGCAGGGGAATCCAGGGCAGGCGGGGTATGCGGCGGCCTGTGTTGAGGGCCCCGAAGTCGGCGGCCCGGGCCGCGTGGATACCGTGGGTGAACGCCTCGGCGGCCAGTTCGGTGCCGGCGGACGCGCCGGACGTGCACAGGTCGGCGTAGGAGAGGACCGCGTCCCAGCACTCGGAGAACAGCGCTGCCTCGGCGGCGTCCTGAGGGGTCGGCAGATCTGGCATATGGGGGGACTCCAGCATCAACGGCTTGCACACGCCAACGTCATCAACGTCAACTGACCCCAGAAACGGGGGAGTTGGGAACGGTTCCGCGAAACGGAACCCGAGCTTTTCACGTTTCCCGCACAACTGACAAGCGACGTATTCACATGTCGCCACATGTCAACGTGGGCTCGCCGTACGGTGGTCGCGAGGTGGGAGGAACGACCGGATTCATTCCCCGGCAGTGCGACCACCGTCCCCCCATACGGAGCACGGCGGTGTTCCGTTCACGCCATCAGGTCACGCTTCGGACTCATGTCTTCGACGCGGTTTCCCGGGCCGGCAGGCTGTCCATGAAGGAGCTGACGGAGAAGACCGCGCGGCCGGGGCCGGGCTCGCCGTAGCCGGGGGGCGAGTCGAGGCCGAAGTCGTCCATCGTGGCGCGGTAGGCCTCCAGCAGACGGATGTGGTACTCCAGCGGCGCGCCCTGGGGGTTGGCCTTGCCGAGCGGGGTGGTGGGCTCGGGGCACCAGGTGGTGAAGCGGGGCGTGATGCCGTGCGACATGAAGAAGCGCAGGCCCTCGGTGGTGGAGGCGATCGCCTCGTCGACCGTCGTGAACCCGGACGGCTCGGCCATCTCCACACCGGCCACGAAGTTGGGGATGACGTTGCGCGCGCCGAAGACCTCCGCCGAGTCGAGGATGCGCTTGTGCCACTCGTCGCGGCCTACGTAGCGTTCCTTGCCGGGGCAGTACAGCTCGAAGAGCCGGCGGTCCCACACCTCGTAGTTGGGGTGGTAGATCTGCACGCCGTAGTCCTTGAAGCGCTGCACGTCGTCCTTCGGCAGCGCCTGGGCGACGACCTTGCCGATCCAGCGGCCCGGGAAGTGCTCCTCGATGGCCTTGGCGTACATGCCGTAGAAGTCGGCCTCGTCACGGCCCTGGAGCTTGGAGGTGATGGCGCCGCCGGTGAGGGTGTAGGCGGTCGAGGCCCTGGCCGTGTCGTAGCGGTCGATGATCTCCAGGGCTTCCAGGACCTCGTCGACGTCCTTCACGCCCGTGTAGGGACGCCCCGCCGCCTTGTGCTGGCGCCAGTTGTGGTTGATGTCGCAGTACTGGCACTCCTCCTTGGCGCCGAAGTACTGGCAGACCCGGAAGACGGTCAGGTAGATCAGATAGCCCCACTGGATGGTCGGCGCGACCTCCATGACGGACTTCCCGCTTGAGAGGGTGTGCCGGTAGTACTCCGGCATCGGCGGCACACCGACGTCCGAGATCCGCTTCCCGTCCAGGTAGAGCCCGAGGACGCCCTCCTCGTCGGCGGCCACCCGGTAGGGCGAGGCGGGGTTCACGCGCACCGAGACGACGGTCCGGCGCAGGTCGTACGGGCCGCCGGTGAGGATGATCTCCTCCGGCGGGCGGCGCAGCGCGGCCTCGCCCAGCTCGGGGAGGGTGCCGTGGTCGAAGGAGAAGATGAAGTACGACTTCGGCTTGACGTCGCCGCTCTCGTTGTCGCTGAGCGCGGACGGATCGAAGGCCACACCACCCCTGAGCAGGTCCTCTTTGAAGACGGCTTCCCGCGGTACGTGCGGAAAGCGCTCCATCAGATCCTCGACCAGCGCGGTGCGGCTGCCCATCCCGTGTCTCCTCCAGCTCCGGCGGTACTCCGGCGTTCGACTCCTCACGGTATGCCCCCGCCTGTGCGTCCGTGGCCGCGGGGCCCCTCGGGCATGTCACACACCGCTGCGTGAGAAGGTCGACGCATCTGAGCGGAGGGACGGACCCGATGGCCGAGGCGCTGACCAACTGGGCGGGCAACATCACCTACACGCCCACGGAGCTGCACCGACCGCACTCCCTGGACGCTCTGCGGGCACTCGTGGCGGACAGCGCGCGGGTGCGGGTGCTGGGCAGCGGGCACTCGTTCAACGAGATCGCCGAGCCGGGCGACGGCGGTGTCCTGCTCTCCCTGACCGCGCTGGGGCAGGAGATCGACGTCGACACGGCGGCGCGTACGGTCCGGGTCGGGGGCGGGGTCCGGTACGCGGAGCTGGCCCGGGTCGTCCACGGGCGCGGACTCGCGCTGCACAACATGGCGTCGTTGCCGCACATCTCGGTCGCGGGGTCGGTGGCCACCGGTACGCACGGCTCGGGGGTGGGGAACGGTTCGCTGGCCGCGGCGGTGCGTGAGGTCGAGCTGGTCACGGCGGACGGCTCGACGGTCACGATCACCCGGGGCGAGGACCGGTTCGAGGGCGCCGTCACCGCGCTCGGCGCCCTGGGCGTCGTCACGGCCCTCACTCTGGACCTGGAGGCGGACTTCGGGGTCGAGCAGTACGTGTTCACGGAACTGCCCCTGGAAGGGCTGGACTTCGAGGCCGTGGCGGGCGCCGCGTACAGCGTGAGTCTGTTCACCGACTGGCGCGGGCCGGGCTTCCGTCAGGTGTGGCTGAAGCGGCGTACCGACCAGCCGCTGCCGGACTTTCCGTGGGCCGCGCCCGCCACCGAGGCGATGCACCCGGTGCCGGGGATGCCGGCCGTGAACTGCACCGAGCAGTTCGGCCGGCCGGGGCCCTGGCACGAGCGGCTCCCGCACTTCCGGGCGGAGTTCACGCCGAGCAGCGGCGAGGAGCTCCAGTCGGAGTACCTGCTGCCCCGCCCGTACGCCCTCGACGCCCTGCGGTCGCTCGACGCGATCCGGGATGTCGTCGCACCCGTCCTCCAGGTGTGCGAGGTCCGCACGATCGCCGCCGACACCCAGTGGCTGAGCCCGGCGCACGGGCGGGACAGCGTGGCGTTCCACTTCACCTGGGTGGCGGACACGGACGCGGTGCTGCCCGTGGTGCGGCGGGTCGAGTCGGTGCTTAACCCGTTCGGGCCGCGTCCGCACTGGGGCAAGGTCTTCACCGTGCCGGCGGAGGTGGTGCGCGGGCGGTATCCGCGGCTGCCGGACTTCGAGGCACTGGTCACGTACCTGGACCCGTCGGCGAAGTTCACGAACGCGTTCGTACGGGAGGTGCTCGGCGACTGACCTCGTCGTGCCGGATGCGGTGTCAAGTGCGAAGAGACTTTCTTCAGCCCCTTTCCTAACCCCTTGTCGAACCTCCCCCGCTGCCCATAGCCTTGCGCCGCGCCGGTGCCGTCGCGCCCCGGGCTGTCTGCACTGAGGTCTGCACGGCGAGGGGGCAAGCCCGGTGGTGAAGCGCACATCACGTGACATCCGCACCGCGAACCGCTACGAGGTGCTGCGCCAGATCATCGCCGAGTCGCCGACGTCCCGGCAGGAGCTGGCCGCCGCCACCGGACTCAGCCTCGCCACGGTCGCCACGCTCGTCGGGGAACTCCTCGACCTGCGGATGCTGACGGAGGTCGGTTTCGAGGACTCGGCGGGCGGGCGCCCACGGGGTCTCGTGGCCGTGAACACGGCGGGCGGCGCGCTGATCGGCGTCGACATCGCGGAGACGTACGTCCGGGTCGAGCTGTTCGACCTGGGCCTGAACGTCCTGGCCCGCGCCGCCGAGTACATACGCCCCGGCGAGAGCCGCCCCGAGCAGGTGGTCGGGCATGTCGCCACGGCCGTCGGTTCGGTGGTCGCGCAGGCCGGCATCGAGGGCGCCCGGGTACTCGGCGTCGGGGTGAGCGTGCCGGGGCAGGTGGACCGGGTCACCGGTGTCGCCGAGTACGCGCCGAACTGGGACTGGCACGACGTGCCCCTCCTCGACCTGCTCACCGAGCACATCGCCTACCCGCTGCACCTCGACAACCCGCTGCGCGCCTGTGCCGTGGCCGAGCTGTGGTTCGGGGCCGCGCGCGGGCACGGCAACGCGGTCGTGGTGAACCTCGGGACGGGCGTCGGCGCCGGACTGGTGATCGGCGGCGGGGTGCACCGGGGGGTCAGCAACAGCGCCGGGGAGTGGGGGCACACGACCCTCGTCCTGGACGGGCGGCTCTGTCACTGCGGCAACCACGGATGCGTCGAGACGTATGTCGGCGCCCCCGGAATCATGCTGAACCTGCGGGAGCTGGACCCGGGCGGCGCGCTGCTGCACCCCGAGGACCAGACGGCGACCATCGACGCGCTGGCCCGGGGGGTCGCCGCCGGTGATCCGGTGGCCGTCAAGGTGGTCCGGGACACGGCCCGCTATCTGGGCGCCGGCATCTCCGACCTGGTGAATCTGCTCAACCCGGAGATCGTCGTGCTGAGCAGCTGGGTCGCGGCCACGCTGGGCGAGCCGCTGGTGGCCGAGGTGCGCGAGGCGGTGGCCCGGCACGCGCTGAAACGGCCCCTGGCGGCCACCGAGATCGTCCTCTCCCCCATCCCGACGGACCCGGTGTGCCTGGGGGCGGCGACCTTCGCTCTCGAAGGCGCGCTGTCCTCGGTCACCCAGCGGTCGCCGTCCGCCCGCCGGCCTGGCCCGATGCCGCCGAAGTAGGTCTGGGCCAACCGGCAACCACCCCTGCGCGAACGGCTGTTGCAGCGGTCCGCGACTCCTCCGCGTCCGACATCCCGAACGCTCCACAACGTTTCGAACGGGCTTCGTCCAACCCCTTGCCGAAGCCTTAGCCGAAGGTTAACGTCCCGCTCCGCACCTCCTGTTTCAGCCACTCGGCGTTGAGCCCGTGGCCCGCAGCCGCACTAGAGACAAGGACGTCACCATGTCGGCCATGAACAGCAACTGGGACCGCCGATCCATCCTCCGGGCAGCCGCAGGCCTGTCAGCCGCAGGCGCACTGACCGCCTGTGGCGGCAACAACGGTCGCGCCGGTGGGGGAAGTTCGGGCACGAACCTCACGCAGTACTTCCACGCGTACGGCGAGGCGGGGACCGAGCAGGCCATCAGGAAGTACGCAAAGGCGTACGAGGCGGCCAACGTGACCACTCAGTGGATCACCAGCGCCGACTTCGAGAGCAAGCTCTTCGCCACGCTGCTCACCAAGAACGCGCCCGACCTGTTCGAGTTCCACCCGCAGATGCAGATGATCAAGAGCGGTCAGGTGGCGGACCTGACCGACATCATCGATCCGGTCAAGGACGACTTCAACCCGGCCGACATCAAGTCGCACACGGTCGACGGCAAGATATACGGCGTCCGGATGATCGACGACCCGCAGTTCTTCTTCTACCGCAAGTCGATGCTGGAGAAGGCCAAGGTCGAGGTGCCGACCACGCTCGACGAGCTGATGGAGGCCGCCGCCAAGCTGACCACCAGCAAGGTCAAGGGCCTGTACATGGGCAACGACCTGCACAACGTCATCAGGCCGATGATCTGGTCGGCCGGCGCCGACACCCTCAACGAGAAGAATGAGATCGCCTACCACACGGACGGCGTCATCGAGGGCCTGAAGAAGATGCGCAAGTTGTTCACCAGCGGCGACCTCCTCCTCGGCGCGCCGACCGAGTCCTGGGATCCGTCCTCGCTCAACCAGGGCCTGTGTGCCATCCAGTTCTGTGGCATGTGGGCGATGCCGGGGATCCAGGCCGCGCTCGGCGATGACTGGGGGGTCTTCCCGTTCCCGAAGACGATCGACTCCGGAAAGCAGTCGGTCTACAACGGCGGCTGGTCGATGTTCGTCAACGCCAAGAGCGAGAACGTCGAGGCCGCCAAGGAGTACGTCAAGTGGCTGTGGATCGACCAGAAGCAGTACCAGGAGGAGTGGGCCACTTCCTTCGGCTTCCACATTCCGCCGCGCACCTCGCTCGCGCAGTCGGCCACCAAGCTCAAGTCGGGCAACGCCGCTGAGGGCGTCCGGCTCTTCAACGAGTTCGGGCACTTCGACAACATCGGCTGGACCCAGGCCATGATCACCGCCCACGAGGACGTCTTCGCCAACTGCGTCCGCAAGGACATGGACCCGGAGGAGGCCCTCGACAAGGCCGACACGGCGGTCAACCGCGAGCTCAAGAAGCTGTTCGGATAGGCCGCGGGACGGACCACGAGATGTCGACGACCAAGACGCGCGACCTCGCGCGCCCTGCCGCGGCGAAGGCCTCACCGGCCAAGCCGCGGCGGGGCCTGTGGGGCAGCCCCACCTTCAACTTCTGGCTCTTCACCGGACCGTTCCTCATCGGTCTGGGGATCTTCGTCTACGCGCCGATCCTCTGGAGCCTCTGGCTCAGCTTCTTCGAGGCCCGCTTCACCGTCACACCCGACAAGTTCGTCGGCTTCGACAACTACACGTACATGCTGACGAACGACGACTTCGTCGGCTCGCTCGGCACCTTCACCGCCTTCGCCGCCTTCATCGTGCCCACCACCTGGGCGCTCTCACTGGGCCTGGCCCTGCTGGTGAACCGGCTCCGCTTCATGCGGGCGTTCTTCCGGTCGGTCTTCTTCCTGCCGACCGCGTGCAGTTACGTGGCCGCCTCGCTGATCTGGAAGATGTCCATCTTCAGCGGGGTCCGGTTCGGCCTGATGAACACGGTCCTCGGCTGGTTCGGGATCGAGAACATCGCCTGGCTGGCCGACCCGAATCCTCCCTGGTACTGGCTGGTCATCGTCACCGCACGTCTGTGGCTGCAGGCCGGCTTCTACATGATCCTGTTCATCGCGGCGCTGCAGAACATCCCGGGCGAGCTGTACGAGGCCGCCGCCATCGACGGCGCCAAGCCCGGCTGGCAGACCTTCCGGTACATCACCCTGCCCCAGCTGCGCGCCACGTCCACCGCCGTGATCCTGCTGCTGCTCATCGCCGCGTACCAGGCCTTCGACGAGTTCTTCAACCTCTTGTCGAAGACCACGTGGGGTCGTCCACCCCTCGTCGAGCTGTACTACAAAGCCCTGGGTGAAAGTCAGGACTACGGTGCCGGCAGCGCGGGCGCGGTCATCCTGACCGTGCTGATCTGTGCCGTGACACTGCTCCAGGGCAAGATCATGGGCTTCGGAAGGGGGGAGGAGTCCAAGTGACCACCACGATGCCCGAGGTGCGGGAATCCGCGCCACCGTCAGACAAGCGACGCCACGACCGGCGCGGTGGCGGCGTGATGAGTTCCACCGGGCTCTACATCGCCACCGGGATCGCCTGCTTCCTCTTCCTGGTCCCGTTCTACCTGCTGGTCCGCAACGCCCTCTCCACCGACGCCGAGATCACCGGAGAGAACTGGAAGTTCTTCCCCACGGACATCCAGTGGGGCAACATCAGCGAACTCTTCACCGACGGGACAGTGCCGTACGGCCAGTCCCTGTGGAACTCGGCGGTCGTGGCCACCCTGCACACCGTCGGGGTCCTGCTGGTGTGCTCCCTCGCGGGGTACGGCCTCGCCCGTATCCCGTACAAGCATGCCAACAAGGTCTTCTACGCCGTCCTGGGCACGCTGATGGTCCCGACGGCGGTCACCTTCGTCCCGAGCTTCGTGCTGGTGTCGTCACTCGGCTGGGTGGACACCTACCGTGGTCTCATCGTCCCGGGCCTGTTCAGTGGTTTCACCTGCTTCCTGTTCCGGCAGTATTTCCTGGGGTTCCCCAAGGAGCTGGAGGAGGCGGCGCGGGTGGACGGACTGGGCTACTGGGGTGCGTACTGGCGCATCGTGGTGCCCAACTCGCTGAACTTCTTCGCGGCGATGGCGACCATCACCTTCATCCACGGCTGGAACTCCTTCCTGTGGCCGCTGGTGATCGGCCAGAGTCCGGATGCGTGGACCGTCCAGGTCGCGCTCTCCAACTACATGTCCAACCAGACCGTCGTCTTCCATCTGATCTTCATGGCCACCGCCTTTTCCATCCTGCCCCTGGTGTTCGTGTTCCTCTTCCTCCAGCGCTGGCTGGTGCAGGGGATCGCCCAGACCGGCATCAAGGGCTGAGCCGCCTATCGGGCTGAACTAGGAGACCGATGTCTTTCCGCACCACGGCAGCGTCCATCGCGACGGCGACCGACTACGTCGAGGATGTCTCACCCGGCCGCGGGGCCCTTCCGCCCCGCGCCTGGTACGCGTCCTCGGACGCCGGATCGCTGTCCCTGAACGGCAGCTGGAGTTTCCGGCTGTCGCCGACCGCCGACGGCGCGGACGACTCGTTCGCCGAGCCGGGGTACGACGCCGGGGACTGGGCCGAGGTGACGGTCCCCGGCCACTGGGTTCTCCAGGGTGACGGGGCCTTCGGGTCCCCGATCTACACCAACCATCTCTACCCCTTCCCGGTGGACCCGCCGCGGGTGCCGACCGAGAACCCGACCGGCGACCACCTGCGCGTCTTCGATCTGCCGTCCGACTGGCCCGATCTGTCGGACGGCGGGGCCGTGCTGCGCTTCGACGGGGTCGAGTCGTGCGCCCGGGTGTGGCTGAACGGCACCGAGATCGGCGAGTTCAAGGGCTCGCGGCTGGCGCACGAGTTCGCGGTCGGGCAGCTGCTGAAGCCCGCCGGCAACGTCCTCGCCGTCCGGGTCCACCAGTGGTCGGCGGGCTCGTACCTGGAGGACCAGGACCAGTGGTGGCTGCCGGGCATCTTCCGTGATGTGACGCTGCTGCACCGCCCGGCGGGCAGCGTCCTCGACTTCTTCGTGCACGCGTCGTACGACCACACGGCCGGTGAGGGCACGCTCCGCGTCGAGTCCGACGTCGAGGGGCGGGTCACCGTCCCCGAGTTGGACATCGATGTCAGGACCGGCGAGCCGGTGACTGTCCCGGTCGAGCCGTGGACCGCCGAGACGCCGCGTCTGTACGACGGTGTGCTGGTCACGGCAGGTGAGCGGGTGCCGTTGCGCATCGGCTTCCGGACCGTGGAACTGGCGGACGGCCTCATCAAGGTCAACGGGAAGGCCGTCCTCTTCAAGGGCGTCAACCGGCACGAGTGGCACCCGGAGAAGGGGCGCGCCCTCGACCTGGAGACCATGCGGGCCGACGTGCTGCTGATGAAGCGGCACAACCTGAACGCCGTCCGCACCTCGCACTACCCGCCGCACCCGGCCTTCCTCGACCTGTGCGACGAGTACGGCCTGTGGGTCATCGACGAGTGCGACCTGGAGACCCACGGCTTCACCGAGCAGAACTGGCGTGACAACCCCGTCGACGACGACCGCTGGACCCCGGCCCTCCTCGACCGGGCGTCCCGGATGGTCGAGCGCGACAAGAACCACCCGTCGGTCGTCATCTGGTCGCTGGGCAACGAGGCCGGCACCGGGCGCGGGCTGACCGCCATGGCCGAGTGGATCCACGGGCGCGACAGCTCCCGGCTCGTGCACTACGAGGGCGACTGGGACTGCCGCGACACGGACATGTACTCCCGCATGTACGCCGACCACGCGGAGACCGAGCGCATCGGCCAGGGCCTGGACGGCGGCACCCAGAAGCGGCGCCGGCTGCCCTTCGTTCTCTGCGAGTACGGGCACGCCATGGGCAACGGCCCCGGCGGTATCGCCGACTACCAGCGGATCTTCGAGGCCCACGACCGCATCCAGGGCGGCTTCATCTGGGAGTGGATCGACCACGGCATCAAGGACGAGCGGTTCGGCTACGCGTACGGCGGCGACTTCGGCGAGGAACTGCACGACGGCAACTTCGTCTGCGACGGGCTGGTCTTCCCGGACCGGACGCCGTCACCGGGGCTCGTCGAGTACAAGAAGGTCATCGAACCGGTCCGGATCGGGGGCGACGGTACGGACGGCACCGTGCGGGTGACGAACGCGTACGACTTCGCCGATCTGTCCGCGCTCGCCTTCGAATGGTCGTACGACGTCGACGGCACGGCGGTGGAGACCGGCACCCTCGCGGTGCCCGCGACACTGGCTCCCGGCGAGTCCGCGGACGTGAAGCTGCCCGAGCCGCCCGCCGACGCGCGGGGCGGTGCGGAGTCGCTGTGGACGGTACGGGCGCTGCTGGCCGACGAGTCCGCCTGGGGCGCGAAGGGGCACCAGGTGGCCTGGGGCCAGTTCCCGGCGTCCGCCCGCCCGGTGCCGACGGTCGCCGCCTCGGCCGCACCCGTCCCGGCCGACGGGGTCATCACCCTCGGCCCGGGCTCCTTCGACGCCCGCACGGGTGAGCTGAAGTCGATCGGCGGCCGCGAGGTCCAGGACCTGCGCCTGGACGTGTGGCGGGCGCCCACCGACAACGACTTCGGTGCGGCCTGGCAGCCCGACATCCGCTACGGCGTGCTCTGGCGCAAACTGGGTCTGCACCGGATGCGACACCGCCTGGACGCCGTCGAGCTTGGCGAGAACTCGCTGACGGTACGGACCCGGGTGGCGCCCGCCGCGGCCGAGGTGGGCCTGAACACGGAGTACCGCTGGACGTCCGACGGCGACCGGCTGAAGCTGACCGTGTCCGTCGTCCCGGAGGGCGACTGGACGCTGCCGCTGCCGAGGCTCGGTATTCGACTGGGACTGTCGGGCGCGGACCGGGTAACCTGGTTCGGCGGCGGGCCCGGTGAGGGATACCCGGACACCAAATCGGCGTCCATGCTGGGCCGTTGGGAGTCCACGGTCGACGACCTCCAGACTCCCTACCTCCGCCCGCAGGAGAACGGCGCCCGCGCCGACGTCCGCTGGGCGGAGCTCGGCGGACTGCGGGTCGACGGCGACCCGGAGTTCTGGTTCACGGCCCGCCGCTGGACGAGCGAACAGCTCGACGCGGCCGACCACCTCACCGACCTGACGCCCGGCACCGCATCCGACAGCGGCTCCGCCGCGGGCGTTTGGGTCAACCTCGACCACGGGCAGCAGGGCATCGGCTCACAGTCCTGCGGGCCGGGCGCGCTTCCGCAGTACCTGCTGCGGGTTCAGCCCGCTGAATTCTCCTTTGTGTTCTCAGCGATCGACATCTGACACTGTTACCGGTAACCACGGCCGTCCGGCTTCACCGCCGGACGGCCGTGTTCGCGCGTTCCAGGCACCCTCCGGAGGTTTCCCGCGTGAGTGGCTCCATCGAGGTCCGCGGTCTGTCCCGCACCTTCCACACCACCGTGCGCCGTCCCGGATTCGCCGGCGCACTCAAGTCCCTCGTCAACCCGGAGCGGGTCGCGAAGGACGCCGTCTCCGACATCACCTTCGACGTGGCGCCGGGTGAACTCCTGGCCCTGCTCGGGCCGAACGGCGCCGGCAAGTCGACCACCATCAAGATGCTCACCGGCATCATCACCCCCACGTCCGGCGAGGCACGTGTCGCCGGCGTGGTGCCGTACCTGGAGCGCGAGCGCAACGCCCGCAACATCGGGGCGGTGTTCGGCCAGCGCACCCAGCTCTGGTGGGACCTGCCGGTGCGCGAGTCGTTCTCGATCCTCCGGGACATCTACGAGATACCGAAGCCCGAACACGCCCTGCGCCTCCAGGAGTTCGACGACCTGCTGGAACTGTCCACGTTCTGGGACACCCGCGTACGGCATCTGTCGCTGGGCCAGCGGGTGCGCTGCGACCTGGCGGCGGCGCTGCTGCACGACCCGCCGGTGGTGTTCCTCGACGAGCCCACCATCGGGATGGACGTGGTGGTCAAGGAGCAGGTGCGGGAGTTCCTGCGCCACCAGGTCGAGGAGCGCGGCCGGACCGTGCTGCTGACCACGCACGACATGACGGAGGTCGAGCGGCTCGCCGAGCGGGTCGTCCTCGTCAACCACGGCCGGCTCGTGCTGGACGGCACGCTGGACGAGATCAAGAAGAGGTTCGGCTCGACCTGGCAGGTCCGGGCGACGCTGTCCGACCCGCACGCGGAGGTCGTGGCGCTGCCGGGCATCGCGCTGCTCCGCCGCGAGGGCCCGCAGGTGGTCTTCGGCCCCGAGGGTCCGGCCGCCCCGACGGTCCACCAGGCGCTCAAGCAGGTCATCGAGCGGTACGAGGTGACGGACATCGCCCTCGACGAGGCCGACCTGGAGGACGTGATGCGGGCCGCGTACGTCCAGGCCGAGGCCCCCGAATCGCGCGGGGGCGGCTGACATGGCCGTCCTGCACGCCTGGCGGGCCGCCAGGGTCACCCCCCTCGGTGAGCTGCACGCCCCGCCCCGGATGACCGCCGTCCTGGTCCGGCTGACCGTCCAGGTGGTCCTGGTCGCGTCCCTGTGGAACGGCCTGTACCACCAGACCGGTACGACGGCCGGCCTCGACCGCGAGCAGGCGGTGACGTACGCCGTCATGGCCGTACTCGCTTCCCGGCTCAGGGAGTTGGACCAGTACGCGGGCCGTGACACCGTGCTCCAGCACATGCACTTCGGCACGATCGTGTACTGGTACCTGCGCCCGCTGGCACCGCAGCGCTACTACGCGCTGCGGGCGATCGGCGAGCAGCTCTACGGGTTCGCGTGGGCGCTCGCCGGGTTCGCCCTCTGCCTGGCCGCCGGGGTGGTCCAGCCGCCCGGATCGGCCGCCGTGGCCGGGGTGTTCGCGCTCAGTCTGCTGCTCGGCCAGGTGGTTCTCCACTACGTCATGCTCGTCATCGACCAGCTGTGCTTCTGGACGCTGCGCAACGGCGCCGCGATGCTCATCCTGGTCTTCGCGCAGAACCTGCTGTCCGGGGTGTACGCACCGCTGTGGTTCTTCCCGGACTGGTTCATCACCCTCAGCTCGTTCCTGCCCTTCCAGGCCACGCTGAGCGTGCCGCTGTCGCTGTACGTGGGGCGCATCCCGCTCTCGGACGCCGCCTTCCAGCTCTCCGTCCAGGCCGGCTGGATCCTCGTACTGGCCCTGTTCACCCGGTTCCTGTGGCGGCGGGCCGCCCGTCGTGTCATCTCCCAGGGAGGCTGAGGCCCGTGAACGCCGTTCGCATAGCGTGGCGCATCACGCGCCTCAACTTCCGCGCCCAGCTGGAGTACCGCTCCGAGTTCCTGTTGATGATCGCGATCGGCGCCGTCTGGCAGGTGTCGGTGATCGTGTTCGCGACGGTACTGCTGACCCGGTTCACCGGCATGGGCGGCTGGGACAGCTCGGAGGTGCTGCTGATCCCGGCGACCCGGATGCTGGCACACGGCATCTTCGTGCTGTTCCTCGGGCGGATGCACGGCATCGGCCGGCACATCCAGGAGGGAGTCATCGACACGTATCTGGTCCGCCCGATGCCGGTGTACCGCCAGGTCCAGCTGTCCTACTTCCCCACCAACGCCATCGGCGACCTGACGGTGGCCGTGGGCCTGATGGCGGCCGCGCTGTCCCGCAGCGACCTGGACTGGACGGCGGGCCGGATCACGTACCTCGTGCTCTGCGTCCTCGGCGGAATGCTCCTGGAGGCGGCCCTGTTCACGGCGGTGGCCTGCGCCTCGCTGCGCTTCCCGGCCGCCGACTACTGGGGACGCTGGCTGGAGGAGCTGCTCGGCACGTTCGGCAGCTATCCGCTCAACGTACTGCCGAGGGCGGTGAGCGGCCTCCTCACCTTCGGGCTGCCGCTCGCGTTCGTCGCGTACTTCCCGGCGGCGGTACTGACCGGGCACGGCGACGACACGGGCGTGCCGTACTGGCTGGCGGCGTCCTCGCCGTTGCTCGGGCTGGCGGCCTTCCTGGGGGCTCGGCTGTTGTGGCGGTGGAGCCTGAGGCACTACACGGGGGTCAACGGGTGACGCCCGTGCGGTGATCCCTTCGACGGCCGGTTCAGTGACCGGTTCAGTGATCCGCGCAGCACGGTGTCGGGTCGGGCACCTCGAACGGCACCAGGGTGCCTCCGACGGCGGGCATGGCGGCAAGGACGAGTTCGCCGCCCTGCCACTGCGGACGCACATGATCGTGTGTCCGCATCGTCTGCTCCGGCGGCGGTTGACCCTGACTCCCCAGAACCGTCACCCGGTCGATCGCGCTCCGTGCCAGCAGCTCCCCCACCGTCAACGTGCCGGTGAGCGAGCCGACGCCCGGGTAGACGACCGCGCGGCCCACTGTGTCGGGAGCCCCGGGCGTCACCTCGTACCCCAGAGTCGTGAGCCGCTCCTCGGCGGTGCGCAGGAGCGGCTCCGACGGCAGGGTGAACGACAGGGCCACCCGGGGGCGGTCGCCGCGCACGAGGTGGGTGCAGGCGAACGCGCCCTCGGGCAGGGCGAGTTCCGCCGTCAGGCGCAGCAACAGATGGTCGGCCGCGCGGAGGGCCGACACCTCGGTGTCGGCCCACAAGGCGTGCGGCGTCACGAAGGCAGCACCCACACCGGGTTCGAGTAGAACCACAGGTCGCGCCACGGGTCCGCGTCACCGACGACGTCGATGGCCGGGCCCGCCGGGTCGACCGCCGCACCCATCGCGCCGGCGGCGGACCGGTTGCCGTCGCTGCCGCGCAGCCGGACGTACACAGGACGGTCGACGCGCCCGAGGTCATAGGTGAGCCGGACCGTACCGGTGGACTGGTTCACCTCGTACGATCTGACGACCCTGGCCGTCGGCGCCGTGAAGGTGTCCTGGTCCGCGACCGGGCCGGTGACATCGCCCTGGATGACGTCCACGCGGGCCAACGTCGGTACGAATCCCGCCCAGTTGGGTCCGCCGGCCGACGTCACGTCCACCGTCAGCGTGACCTTGGTGCCCTTCCTCACGTGCAGGGCGCCGCCGAGCGTGCTCCAGCGGCCGCCGCCCGAGACGCGCACGTCGAGGCCGCTGATCAACTGGCCGTGGTCCACCCAGATCCGGCCGGCCCGGATGCCGTCCATGACGGCGGCATAGGAGAAGCCGTCGGCTCCGACGTGGGTGCGGCTGTACTGGCCGGGCCAGTAGTCGCCCTGGGAGAGGTCGACCGCGCCGGAGTACACCGGGTCGGTGTGCCTGCCGTTGAGGCCGTAGTCGCTGTCCGGGCCGCCGCGCTTGGCGGTGTCCGTGTAGACCTGGTGCGAGTCGGAGTTGGCGGTGATCCACCAGGGCCTGCCCTCGGCGAGGAGGCTGTCCCACAGGCCACCGACGGTGGACGTCATCCAGTCGAACCCGCCCCACGTGCGGTAACTCTCCAACGGGTAACCGGCGAAGGAGTTGGCGCTGGGGTTGTTGTCGTAGATACCACGGGCCCGGCCCATACCGGTCGGGGCGGCGATGCCGCCCGCCTGGTGGCCCGGCGCGCCCTCGAAGCCGACGGCGATCTGGTGTCTCGCCGGGGTCGCGTCGCGCCACGCGCGGATCTCGTGCGGGGAGTCGACTCCGCGCCGCGCCGGGTGGTTGGCGAGCATCAGCGCGTCCTTGATTTTGCGCCGCCTCACCTGCTCCGCAAGGAAGTTGAGGCCGGCGACGGCGAGCGCCTCGTTGGCGGGCGTCGAGTTGGAGGCGCCCTGCACGCTGCCGTCGTAGTCGGTCTCGAACTGCTTGAGGACGGAGACCTCGTTCCTGCCGGGGTGCACGAAGACCGTGCCGTGCTCGGCGGCCGGGATGTTCCACTCCAGGCCCTGGAAGACGAGGGTGTCCTCGTAGGCGGCCCGGGCCTCCCTGATGTCCGGGTTGACCTTCTCGACACCGATCTTCGAGTGGGTCACGTTGCCGTGGTCGGTGATGACCAGCCAGTCCATGCCGTGCCGTGCGCCCTGGCGGACCTGGTCGACGACGCGGTACTTGCCGTCGTTGCTGTACTGCGTGTGGATGTGGTGGTCGCCGGCCAGCCACAGGAAGCCGTTCGTGCGCCGGCCGTTGGTGGAGGCGTACGCGGGAGCGGCTGCGGCCGGGGTGACGACGCTCGCGGCGGCGAGGCCCGCGCCGAGCAGCCCTGCCCCGCGCAGAAGCGTGCGCCGCGACCGCTGTTCGGGGCTCAGTGCCTCGTCGGGCACCGCGGTGTCGAAGGCGGCGGGCAACGCCGTACCACCCTCGTGACCATGATGGTGATGGTGGTCGTGGTCCCCGTGTCCGTGCGAGTGCCCGTGCCCCATGGCTGCGCCTCCTCCGTCACGCGGCGCCCGTAGTAGTGCGCCGCCTGAGGAGAATCGACGGGAAACATGAACCTTGCTCAACCAACGGGTGATCGCCGGGCTACCCGGATGCGGCAGATCGTCTCTCCACTCACTGTTCCCCCAAGAGCTCTTGTCCATCACACTGTTGCCCCCCGAACCTGAGCAGTGTTCACCTACCTCCCCATGGAGACACCCCCACCATGAGAAGACTCATCGGCACCCTCGTGGCCGGCGCCCTCGCGCTGACCGGGCTTGCCACGACCGGCTCGACTCCGGCGGCCGCCGCCACCTCGGGCACCTTCAACGTCCTCACGTACAACGTCGCGGGCCTCCCGGAGCTCATAAGCTCGGGCAACCCCGAGGTGAACACCCCGTTGATATCGCCGCGCCTGGGCGCGTACGACATCGTCAACGTGCAGGAGGACTTCAACTACCACGCGGCGTTGTACGCGAACGACAACCACGCGTACCGCACGGCGACGAGTGGCGGAGTGCCCTTCGGCGACGGTCTCAACACCCTCTCGGACTACGCCTTCCAGGACTTCGAGCGGGTGAAGTGGAACGCCTGCACCGGCACCAACTGCCTTACCCCGAAGGGCTTCTCGCTGGCCCGGGTGCGGATCGCCGAGGGCGTCTACGTGGACGTGTACAACGTCCACACCAACGCGGACGACACCACGGAGGCGCACGCCGCACGCCGCTCCAACGTCTCGCAGCTCTCCGCCTTCGTCCAGGCCAACTCCGCGGGCAACGCGGTGATCGTCATGGGTGACACGAACACGCGGTACACGCGTTCGGGCGACAACATCCGCACGCTCGCCTCCGAGAACGGCCTGACGGACGCGTGGGTCCAGCTGGTGAAGGGCGGTACGCCGCCGGCCCAGGGCAGTGACGCGCTCGTCTGCCCGACGACCGCGCCGACGAACGACTGCGAGGTCGTCGACAAGATCCTCTACCGCGGCAGCAAGCTCGTGAACCTCTCCGCGACCCGCTACAACAACGACTGGGCGTCGTTCCTGGACTCCGCGGGCGGCAACCTCTCCGACCACTTCCCGCACACGGTCGACTTCTCATGGACGCTGCCCTCGAACCTGCGCGCGAGCGACTTCCTCGGTGGTCCGCACGGCACGGCGTTCAACGACGCCGACGACCTCCCGGCGACGCCCTCTCCCCGCACGCTCACCCTGCGCGGCGCCTCCCGCCTGGACGCGGTGTCGCTGACGCACGACGGCGGCACGGTCCTGACCCACGGCGGCACGGGTGGCACGGCCGCCTCCCTCACTCTGGCGTCCGGCGAGCACCTCACCTCGGTGAAACTGACGCAGGGCCAGAAGGACGGCCGGACAAGGATCTTCTCGGCAGCCTTCACGACGGACAGGTCCCGCACCCTGGCCTCCGGTACGGCCACCACGGACACGAAGACGTTCACGGCACCGTCGGGCTGGCAGATCGTGGGCTTCACGGGCCGCTCGGGCGACGAGATCGACAAGCTGGGCGTGGTGTACGCGCCGATCGTCTGACCCGGCCAGTTCCCTCCGCCGGCAGCCCTGTTGTGCGGGCGGACGCCGTTCCCAGGTCCGCCCGCACGCACACCCGCCCCGCACGTCCGGAAAATCACTGCGCCCCGTCCTTCCCAGAAGGTAACTTCGGCAGGATGAGTGATCACTACGACGTGCACGGCTCCGGCCCCGTCCTCCTCATCCTCCCTGGCGGCGCCGGACATCCCACGGGCCTCGACGACTTCACGGCCCACCTCGCAGAACGCTTCACCGTCGTGACGTACGACCACCTCGGCCTCGCCCACGGCCAACTCGGCAAGCCCGTCGGGGAACAGCGCGTCGAGTGGTGGAGCGACGGCGCGGCCCGGGTGCTGGAGGCGGTGCTGGGCGAGGGCGAGTCCGCGTACGTGTTCGGCACCAGCTCGGGCTCCATCGCCGCCCTCGACCTGGCGTCCCGGCACCCGGAGCGACTGCGGCACGTGGTCGTGCACGAATCACCGGTCGTGGCGGTGCTGCCGGACGCCGAGCGGCAGCGGGCGATGTTCACCGAGGTCCACGACGCCTATCGCGCCCGGGGGCTTGAGGCCGCGTCGGCCCGCATGGTCGCGGGACTGGAGGAACGGGCGCCCACCCCGGAGGAACAGGACAGGATCTCCGACCCGGCATCCCAACCCCTTTCTCCGGCAGATGAGTTGGCGACGCCCATGGCGGTCTTCCTCACCCGCGTCCTGCTCCCGTTCACCTCCTACGTCCCCGATCTCGCCGCCCTCTCCGCCCCCTCTCGCCTCACCGTCGCTGTGGGCATCGACTCCACCGGTCAACTCCCCCACCGCACCGCCACGTTCCTCGCCCGACGCACCGGGAGCGCCGCCCGCCGGTTCCCCGGAGGGCATCTCGGGATGCTCACACACCCGGCGGAGTTCGCCGCGCGGCTCACGGAGACGTTGGTTCCGGTCGGCTGATCCGGGCGGGACCGTTCGGCGCCCACCGAACCGTGCCCGCGCCCAAGCGGAATCCGGTCCGATCCGGCGGCAACCTATCCCCACCCCACGGCAACAGACGAGCATGACACCAGCACCACTCCCCCGCACCTCCGCCCACCGCCGCACCCACGCAGCCCGCAAGCCCCTGATCGGCGGCCTCGCGGCGGCCGGTCTGCTCGCCGGCGCCTGGTACGCGACCGCCGGGGCGGCGACGACGCCCGCCGCGCCCACCCTCGCCGTCACGAACACCTCCGTGACACTGCCTGCCAAGTTCCCCTACCTGTCCGCCGGTTACAACAACACGCGGGAGTGGACGCGCACGGCGACAGCGGTCGCGCCCAACGGCACGATGCGGGTCGCCTGGCCGGCCTCGGACGGTGTACACGTGACGCCGCTGACCTCGGCCGGCAAGCGTGCGGGCGGTGACGCGATCGTCAAGGGCACCAGGGAGGTCGGCGGGCTGATCGCCCACAACGACGGCTTCGCGCTTCTCACCCGGGTCGCCGACACCAACAAGTGGAAGGAGACGGCGGCGGCCCTGGTCCGCTTCTCCAAGGGCAAGGAGGCCTGGCGCACGAAGCTCACGGGCACCGCGTCCAACGACACGTCCCCGACCCTGGACGGCCAGCTCACCTGGAACGGCACCAAGTACGGCGCCTACTTCGTCGTACACGGCGCGGGCGGCTTCGCCGACGGCCACTTCGGCGACAAGCTGTCGTACATCGGTGCCAAGGGCGCGAAGCTCAGCGGCGGCTGGGGCTGGGGCTGCTCCCACAACGAGGGCATCGCCCTGCACGCCGAGGCCACCGGCGCCTTCACCTCCCTCTGCTTCGACGACTGGCGTTCGGGTCTGTTCGTGTCGACGGGCATCGGCGCCCCGGACAACGCGCCGGCCGTGCAGCGCGAGCAGTGCTGGGCGGGCTACTGCGGCGGCACGTACGCGAGCCGCACCGGTGACCTGGTGAAGTCGTCCACGGGCCGCTACGCCACCGCCTACGGTTCGCGCGGCTCGGCCTCCGCGGCCAGGAACCCGGACGACGCGAGCGGCCGGGGCTGGACGGTGAAGCCGAGGTGGAGCACGCACCAGGTGGCGGTGTCGTTCCTCAAGAACCGCAACTCCCCCGCGGGCAAGGCGATCTACCTGACGAACGCGCCGGGCACCGAACACGTCAACGTCCGGGTCGCCCCGTACGGCAAGGACCGGCTGCTGGTCTCCTGGGAGTCCCTGAAGAACGCCAAGTGCGCGAGCGGCACCTGCACCGGCACGTTCACGGGCACGCACCTGCGGCTGATCGACTGGAACGGCGCGTTCAGGACGCCGGACAAGATCGTGCAGGCGCGCATCACGGGCGACCTAGCGGTCCTGAAGGACGGCTCCCTGACCTGGGCGTACGCTCCGGTGACCCCGTCGTACGCGACCGCGCTGAACGGGGCGTCCCCGACCACCGCGACGCTGCGGATCGCCCGCCTGGCGCGCTGAACCCGCCACGCCGGCCGGACCACGTGCGTCTCAGCCACCGAAATCCGGTCGACGGCCGGCCGCGTACACCAGAGCATGACCGCCATGGTGGATACCTCTCTGTACGCGGCCTTCCTCGCCACCGCCTTCGCCCTGTGCGTGGCTCCCGGCCCCGACATGATGTTCATCGTGGCCATGGGCGGACGTGGCGGCCCGGTCACCGGAGTGCTGGCCGCGCTGGGGGTGGCGGCCGGTGCCCTGGTGCACGCGGTGTCGGCGGCGCTCGGTCTGTCGGCGCTCTTCACGACCCTTCCGGTGCTGTACCACGTACTGCGCTGGCTCGGCGCCGCCTACCTCCTCCACCTCGCGGTCAAGGCGTTCCGCGACCGCTCGCCACTGGCGACCGAGGAGCACGGAGCAGCCTCGGCCGGCCCCGCCGGCCCGGGTCGGAGGCGCGCCTTCTGGCAGGGCGCCGTCACCAACCTCCTCAACCCCAAGATGATCCTGTTCAACGTGGCGTTTCTGCCGCAGTTCGTGAACCCGGCCCTGGGGCAAGTGAGTTGGCAGCTTCTGCTGCTGGGGCTGACGCTCGTCCTGATGGGTTTCACCGTCGACGCCTCGGTCGGTCTGCTCTCCGGCCGTCTGTCGTCGGCGCTGCGCGACAGCCGCCGGGTGGCCCGCGGCCTCAACATCTTCAGCGGCACGGTCTTCACGGGGCTCGCCGTACGGCTGGTCGCGGCGCCGAAGTAGTCCGCAGCAGCGACCGCGGCGAGTTGCTGTCCAACCTGGAGCGCCCCGGTTCCGGTCGGGGCGCCCCAGGAGTTCTTGCCGGGCCGGCGGCCCTACCTCACCCCGCCCCGCGGTACCAGCCGCTGCGCCACCAGCTCGTCGCGCACCAACTCGGCGTACACCGTGGCCCCGTGGACGGACGTGTGGGTGTTGTCCCGCTTCTCGTTGTAGAGGTACAGCGCCTTGGAGCCCTCGACGCCGAGGGACTCCACGAGTGCCTTCGTCTTCGCCGTCAGGTCGATCAGCGGTACGTCCCGTTCGGCCGCGACCGCGCGGATCACCGCCGGGTGGTCGACGCCGAGGCCGTTGACCAGCAGGGCGGTGCCGTTGTTCAGGGTGCCGTCGGAGTTGAACCAGCGGCGCACGATCGGGGTCACCAGTACCGGTTTCCCCCCTCGCTCACGAATACCCGCGACGAGCGTCTCCAGGTTCGCGCGGTACGTCGGCTCGTCCGTCTGCTTGTCGTTGTGGGCGAGCTGGACGAGCACCGGGTCGCCGGGCCGGATCAGCGGCTGAACCGTCGGGAACAGCGCGGAGTTGGCGAGGTAGGTGACCGTACTCTCCCCGGAGTCCGCGTAGTTGGCGACGGACAGGCCCTTGCGGAGGTACTGCGGGAGCTGCTGGCCCCAGCCGGCGTACGGGTCGCCGGGCTGGTCGCAGACGGTCGAGTCGCCGACCAGGAAGATCTGCCGGGTGTGCCGGCCGGCCGGGGTCACCCGGATGTCCGCCAGGGCCGGCGCCGAGCCGCCGAGCACCAGGTCGAGGCCGGGAGTGCCCTCGGTGCCGGTCGGTTCCCCTTCGGGCGTACGGACGTTCACGGTGAAGCTGCGGGCCACGCGCTCGCCGGCCGCCGTGGCGGTCTCCGGGAGGAGCGAGCGCCGGGTCTCGCCGGTGACGGCGGTACTGGCGGCGGCCTCGCCGCCCAGCAGCACCTTCACGTCGTACGTGCCGGGGGCGACGTCGAAGTGGCAGGCGGTGGCGGCGCAGTTCTCGATGCCCAGGGCGCGCGGGCCGTGCGAGGGCGGTTCATGAGCGGCGGCGGGTACGGCGGCCAGGGTGGTGGCCGTGCTCAGGGTCACGGCTGCCAGCACGGCACGGTTGAAACGTCTCATCGCGATTCCCACAGCAGTCCTCCGAGGCTCGACAAGGCCCAGCGGCAGGACCGTACATGTTCGAGCAAGCGCTTTCTAGAGTCCTGCACGTTTTCACACAACTGCCAACTTCCTTACAACGAAAGCCCTTTCGCGAAAACGATTCAACTGTCACGCTTCCGAACACCCGCACACCCCCCACACCTCCGAAGGAGGCACCCCCATGTCCGCAGCCAACGACAGACATCCAGGGACCCACCTCGGCCGCCGTGCGCTCGTTCTCGGCGCCACGGCCACCGCCGCCGGACTCGCCCTCCCCGGTACCGCGCAGGCGGCGACCTTCGGCTACACCGACGACGGCACGAACTACGTCATCGACACCGGCGCCAACCTCGTCCTCAAGGTCCGCAAGTCCAACGGCGACCTGTCCTCGCTGGTCTACCGGGGCACGGAGTACCAGGGCTACGGCGGCATGAACTCGCACATCGAGTCCGGCCTCGGCTCCTCCACCGTGACGATCCAGCAGTCGGGTTCGACGATCCTGGTCAGCGTCACCTACGGCACGCTCAAGCACTACTACGCGGCCCGCAGCGGCGAGAACAACGTCTACGTGTGGACCAACAAGGCCGACACGTCGGTCTCGGCGACCCGCTTCATCCTCCGTGTCAAGGCGGGCCTGTTCCTCAATGACGAGCCCGACTCGTACACGTACACGAACAGCACCATCGAGGCCTCGGACGTCTTCGCGAAGTCCGACGGCCAGACCCGCTCGAAGCACTACTCGAAGCTGCGGGTCATGGACTACGACTACGTCGGCTGGACGACCGGAAGCGTCGGTCTGTACGTCGTCCGTTCCAACCACGAGAAGGCCTCCGGCGGCCCCTTCTACCGCTCCCTCCTGCGCCACCAGAGCGCGGACGGAGGCGGTCTGTACGAGATCCTGTACTACGGCCAGAACCAGACCGAGGACCAGCGCTTCGGCCTCCAGGGCCCGTACGTCATCGCCTTCACGGACGGCGGCACGCCCTCCTCGTCACTGTTCCCGGGGACCCTCACCACGTCGTGGGCGGACTCGCTCGGCATCTCCGGGTACGTCGCCGCGGGCGGCCGGGGCCGGGTCGCGGGTGTCGGGATCACCGGGCGCAACACGGCATACGCGTACACGGTCGGGATCGCCAACTCGGCGGCGCAGTACTGGGGTTCGGCCCGCGCCTCGGACGGCTACTTCTCCATCGCGGGTGTCCTTCCGGGGACGTACACGCTCACGGTGTTCAAGGGCGAACTCGCCGTCCACACCACCTCGGTGTCGGTGTCGGCCGGTGCCACGACCACCCTCAACTCGATCGCGATCCCGTCCTCGAACGACCCGAGCAACGCGAGCGCGATCTGGCGGATCAACGACTGGAACGGCACACCGAGCGGCTTCAAGAACGCCGACCTGATGACGTACGCGCATCCGTCGGACGTCCGCGCCGCCTCCTGGACCGGCAACGTGGTGATCGGCAGCGGCACCGAGACATCGGGCTTCCCCTGCTACATCTGGAAGGACGTCAACAGCGGCCTGCTGGTGTACTTCAGGCTGACCGCGGCACAGGCCGCCGCCGCGCACACCCTGCGCATCGGCGTGACGACGGCCTACGCCAACGGCCGCCCGCAGGTCGTCGTCAACGACACCTGGACGTCGGCCGTCCCCTCCCCGCCCACCCAGCCGAACACCCGGTCCCTGACCAACGGGTCCTACCGGGGGAACAACACCACGTTCACCTACAGCGTGCCGGCGAGCGCCTGGCTCACGGACACCAGTCAGTACAACGTGCTGAAGATCAACGTGGTGAGCGGTTCGGGGACGACGAGCTATCTCAGCGCGGGCACATCGATCGACGCCCTCGACCTGCTGAGCTGAGCGCTCCGCTGGACTGGCGGTTCGTTCACCGCGGGCCAGGGGGGCTGGTCGCGCAGTTCCCCGCGCCCCGTGAGGGGCGCGGGGACGCATCCGGCTTCACCAGGTCCGCCGGCGCGGCCAGATCACTGATGCGCCGTCATGTCCCGCGTGTCCACTGCTGGTTGGTTCCTCCGTTGCACGTGTACGTGATCAGTGCGGCGCCGTTGGCGGTGGACGCGCCGTTCACGTCCAGGCACTCGCCGGTGGCGCGGGACCTGAGCAGGACGTAGCTGCCCGACGTGGTCACCGACCACTGCTGGTTGGTGGCCGTGGCGCTGCAGTTCTCCTGGGTGACGGTGGTGGCGCCCTCGGTCACGCACAGGGAGCTGCCCCGGCCCAGGAGCTGGTAGTAGCCGTCGGCGACGGACTTGAACCAGTACTTCTGGTTGTTGCCGCCGTTGCAGTCGTACTGCTTGATCTGGGTGCCCGCCCACAGCGACTGGCTGGTGACATCGGCGCACTTGGACGAGTGCCGGGCGATCAGCGTGTTGTACGTGGCGCTGTTCCCCGTGACCGTACCGGTGGCCGTGTCGATGGTGACCTCCGGCGACCAGGTCATGGACATCGTGGTCGAGGACGGGAAGCTCAACGGCAGCCACACATAACGGGAGTCGTTGACGGTCCCGCCGAAGGCGTTGCCCCAGCGGTCGCCCATGTAGAGGTAAGAGGTGCCCGAACTCCCCTGCACGGGGAGGACGTACGCGGTCTGCGAGCCGTACGTCGTCGAGTCGCCGACGTTCGCCATGGCGGTCCACGGGCCGGTGATGCTGGTCGCGGTGGCGTACTGCTGCTGGTTGGGGCTCCAGCCGGTGGCACCCGAAGTCAGCATGAAGTAGACACCGTTGCGCTTGAAGAGGGCCGGTGCCTCGCGGTGACCGCCGTGCCAGGGGTCTGCGACCAGCGCGGCGATGCCGGTGTAGTCGGCGGTGAGCCGGTAGATCTGGAGGTCGTAGTTCTCGCGGGCCGCCGAGATCATGTAGCCGGTGCCGTCGGTGTCGACGAACACCGTGATGTCACGGGACATGTGGGTGTCCAGCGGGCGGAAGCTGCCCTGCCAGGCGTAGTTGCCGTCGACGGTGTCGGAGACGGCGACGGCGGCGCGGGCCTCGCTGTAGTCGGCGCCGTTCTCCTTGTGCATCCACATCACGAACTTGCCGGTGGCCGCGTTGTACATGACCTTCGGCCGTTCGATGTTGGCGGTGGCGAGTTCGGAAGCGCTGGACCGGGTCAGGACGTGGTTGCGGAACTCCCAGTTCTTCAGGTCGGTGGAGCGGTAGGCGTCCACGTACTGGAAGGTGTTGTCGGCGTTGCGGTGCTCGCCGAACCAGTAGTAGTAGGAGCCGACCTTGATGACTCCGCCGCCGTGCGCGTGCACGGGGTCACCGTTGGTGGCGGTGAACTGGGTGCCGTTGGTGACGGTCACCGCCGCGGCCTGGGCGGGCCCGGCGGTGGCGAGGGCGCCGGCCAGCGCCAGACAGAGGGCGAGGAACACCGCGTACACACGTCTCATCAGACACTCTCCTTCAGATTCAGTGAGTCGACCTGCGCGTCGGCGACGGGGACGCCGAAGTCCGGGGTGCCGTCGGTGTTCCAGCCGAGCTTCTGCACCCGGGTGTGCCGGTGGGGATCATCGAGCGGATGTGCATTTGCGTGTGTATGTGGGGGGTGACACGAGAAATGTTCGTAGTTACGAACAAGATCTGCCATTCCGAACGCCGAAAAGGTAAGCGTGTGTTACGGGAAGGTCAACGGGTCGGACGGGATGAATCCGCTGAGCAACTTTCTGTTATTACCCGGACGTCCAGTCCGTCTCCGTAGACGTGCACAGCCACTCCCCCATCACCAGCCCCGCCGCCACTCCCGCCCACAGGGCAGTGACGGCTGCCGCGGCCCTCGCGATGACCGCCCTCCTGCTCGGCGCCCCGCCCGCGTCGGCGGCCGGCCCCCGGGACGTCACCGCCGACGTCCTCGCCGGCCGGGACGTCACGCTCACCGGAGACACGGTGGTCAGGGTGCCCGCCGGGACGACGACGTACAACGGTGTCTTCCGCGGCGAGGGCACCCTCACCGTGCGCGGCACGGGCACCCTGATCCTGACGAAGGACAGCGACTTCACGCTCCCCAGGTCCCGGCAGGGGCAGAAGGTGAGCATCCCCGGCGGCAACCACCCGTACGTCACGGTGACGAACCCCGACCCGCCGGCGGTGACGGTGGAGCGGGGAGCCACCCTGCAGTACGGCAACGGCGGTACGACGGGCCTGATCGGCCACTTCCCGTACGACACCCCGGCGTTCCGGCTGAACCAGGACAACATCCGGGTGGACGGCACCCTGCGCCTGTCCCTGAAGAGCGCGTACAACCTGGGCACGATCAGCGGCGACGGACTGCTGACGCAACCCCGTTTCCTCTGGGGAACCTGGGACCTCTCGGGCACCCACTCCTTCTCCGGGGTGATCGACAACGGCACCCAGGTGAACGCGGGACGGCCGGAGTTCGCGACGTCCCTCCCCCGCGTGCGCAAGGTTCTCAACCAGGGCACCTGGACGGTCGACACCCCGCTCGGCCGGACGGTCACCATGGGCATGGACTTCTACCAGCGCGAGTACGGCAGCGACATCAACGTCCAGTCCCGCCCGGGCTCGAAGGTGGTCCTGACCGGCCAGTACAGCTGGTCGAACCAGGGGGGCGACACCGACCCGTCGCTCAGCGACCCCGCCCTCAACTGGACGCCGGCCCGCAAGAACGTCAACAAACGCGGCACCAACATCAAGGGCGCGAACGTCCAGTGGGGAGACGGCACCACGAACAAGATCTTCATGCCGGGTACCGCCAAGACGGTGTACATCAACCTCCTCGCGGCCAGGTCCCGTTCACTGCTCACGTTCGACTACAACGGCCCGGTGACGCTGGGTGCCCCGATCGGCGGCGGCCGGTTCCACGACACCCTGTCCGCTCCCGGTGCCGGGGACATCGTCATCAGGGGGACACGCGGCAACGACGTCACGTTCGCCGCGGTGCAGTACTACGACGGGTCGACGACGGTCGAGAAGGGCGCCGTACTGCGACTTGGCAGCGGGAAGGCAGGCGGCGACGGCGGTCTGTACACGAAGGGTTCGCTCTACAAGGTCGTCAACAACGGCTCGCTGGTGGTGCGGAACACGAGCAGGGCGCTGGTGCTGTCGCGGATCAGCGGCAGCGGGTCGTTCACGCAGTCGGGTGCGGCTACGACGACGCTGACGGGCGGTGGAGTGACGTACAGCGGCAGTACGACGGTCACGAAGGGCACGCTGGCGCTGAGGGACGGGGCAACTCTCGCACGCAGCAAGGCTGTTCGGCTGACCACGGCGGGTGCGCGGCTCGACGTGGGCACGGCGGGCCTGCGCGTGGAGACCACGCTCACCGGCTCGGGCACGGTGAAGGGCTCCGTGACGAACGAGGGCGTGGTGGCCGGCGGGTTGACGGTGACGGGGGGCTACACGCAGGGCACGAAGGGCGAACTGGTACTGCGGGGGCGGCCGTTGAAGGTCGGCGGTGCGGTGCGGCTGGCGGGGGCGCTGGACCTTTCGGCGGCGGTTTCGGGGTCGAACCCGGTCGGCACGATCACGGTGCTGAACCACACCGGGCGCACGAAGACGGCCGGCGCGTTCAGCGGGCTGAAGGAGGGCACCGCGCTGAAGCTCGGCGACACGACGTACCGGATCAGTTACCGGGGCGGCGACGGCAACGACGTGGTCCTGACTGCGGACGCCAAGAGCGCGTCACCGACGGCTGGTTCGAAGGCGCGCTCGGGGTCGGCGGCGGGGTCGGGATCGGCGGGGGCGGCCAACGCGAGCACCAACTCCGCTTCTGCGGCGTCCAGTTCGGGTCTCGGCTGGTGGCCGTACGCGATGGCGGTCGGGCTGTTGGCGGGGCTGCTGATTCCGGCCACCCGGAGAATGCGGGGGCACGGGAGCGGGCGGCGGCGGGGCGGGCGGCACGCGGCGCAGGGCTGATTCGGGGCGGTGCTCAAGCGCCTCCAGCGGTCTGCCGGAACCCGCTCCTGGCCGCGGGCGGGGCGCCCTGGCCCGACAACCCGCCCACGATTCCCTGACCACGTGCCGCCAGTTGGTGCACAAGTTCACGAGCCCGTGATCGGCGTGTCGGAGCGGCCGGCCCCGCGCATGGCGGTGAAGTTGTCGAGCGTGCCCTGGCTGAAGGTGTCGTACCAGCCGCGAGTCGAGACGCCGTCGCTGAGCTGGAGGGAGACCGATCTGATGAGTCGTGAGAGGAACTGGACGTTCGTCTACTCCGAGTTGACCGTCGGCACGAAGTGGCGGAAGAAGGGTCGTGCCCGAGCTGCTCTCCTCGGCGCTCATGGAAGATCGCGACGAGCATCTCGCTGTCCTTCTGGTGGACGTGGCACGCCCCGGGGTCCAGACCCTGTACGAGTCCTGGGGCTTGCCGAAGGTGGGTGGACGGCGGCCCTTCCCTTTGGCCGACGGTTGCGCTGTACGCTCTTGCGACCACGTGAGCCGGTATTGACTGGGGGTCTGCATGACTGATCAGCCGCTCAAGGCGCACTTCACTGAGACCGTCGTCCTTCCCGACGGCCGGAAGGTACGTGTGAGCGCGTATCCCGACGGCAGTATCCGGTTCCGCGTCGATGGACTGCCCTACGTCCTGACCGAGGCGTATCTCAGCGGCAACCCGGAGAAGGACCAGGCGATCATGAAGATCTCGCCCGGCAAGCAGGGGAGCAACGCGGCGTACAACTACGTTGACGAGCTGGCGAAGAGGAACGCCACGTAGTCAGTGCGAAGGCGCTCCCTCACAGCAACGGGGGAAACTGGCTGATGTGCCGAGTTCTCGCGCTGGACCACCAGACTGAGCACGGCAAGTCATCGTCCCCGTAGGGACTGTCAGTACCGGATCGGTGCCGACGACGCACCGCAGTCCGGTGCACCGATCGACAGTTCTTGCCCTACTGAGCTTGCAGACGTGGTGTCGTCGGGGTGAGTCCGTTGGCGATGGGCATCCGTAGATCACGTCGGGCCGGTGCTGAGCGTAAAACCCCTTTGGGTCAGGATGACGGTCATCCTAGGGTGCTCCGCGTGAGCAGCGAAATGCCCTACCAGCCGCTTCCGATCGCCCAGTCGGACGTACGCTACGCCCACGGACCCGACTCGGTCGTACAGCCGGGCGTGCCCACGGGCGAGACGATCGCTTTCGACTGGAACGACAGCACGATCTACCCGGGGACTGTCCGGAAGTTCTGGGTTCACGTACCCACGCAGTACGACCCTTCCACGCCGGCGTCTCTGATGGTGTTCCAGGACGGATGGTGGTACCTGGACCCAGACGGGCAGGTGCGCGGCGCGACGGTCCTGGACAATCTCATCCACCGCGGTGACATCCCGGTCACCATCGGCGTGTTCGTCG
This sequence comes from Streptomyces sp. ADMS, assembly GCF_033441795.1. Lineage (NCBI taxonomy): Bacteria > Bacillati > Actinomycetota > Actinomycetes > Kitasatosporales > Streptomycetaceae > Streptomyces > Streptomyces sp. ADMS. The sequence continues at coordinate 51,929 of NZ_JAVFVX010000059.1, forward strand.
ATCCCGGCATCTTCCCGGATACCGAGGATCCGAAGAATCGCAACAACGAGTACGACGCCTTCGACGACCGGTACGTCACCTTCCTCCTGACCGAGATCATCCCTCAGATCACCGAGCGCTACTCAATCGCCGAGGAGCCCGAACGGTGGGGCATCTGCGGCGGCAGCAGCGGCGGCGGCAACTGCGCCTTCACCGCGGGGTGGCTCCGGCCGGACAAGTTCCGGCGCATCATCGGATTCCTGTCCAGCTTCGCGCAGATGCCTGACGGTAATCCCTACCCCACGCTCATCCCCAGCGTTCCTCGCAAGCAGCTGCGCATCTCCCTGCAAGCAGGCCATCGCGACCTGGGGTGGAACGAATCCCAGGGGAACTGGCTCGCCAACAACCTGCGCGTCGCCGCCGCTCTCGCGGAAGCGGGCTATGACTTCCGGCTGGTCCTCGGTGACGGCGGGCACAGCCCCAACCACGCAGGCGTCTTGCTACCGGACGGTTTGCGCGCTGGATAGTGTCCTGTCAATCCCCTCGGACTGTGGAGATCTTCTAAGCGGCCAGCTCCAAGGGGGAGC
>NZ_JAVFVX010000005.1:0-10656 GCF_033441795.1 Streptomyces sp. ADMS
GTTGACCATGATCACCGGGTCGTTGTGCTTGACGGAGATCTTGATGTCCCGGAAGTCGTGCTCCTCGAAGAGCGACGCCTCCCACAGCGCCGACTCGACGAGTGCCTCCGGAGTGGCCCTGCCGTACTTCTGGAGCAGCCGCTTGTCGAGCGAACCGGCGTTGACGCCGATGCGGATCGGCGTGCCGTGGTCCTTGGCGGCGCGCGCGATCTCCTTGACCTGGTCGTCGAACTGCTTGATGTTGCCGGGGTTCACCCGCACCGCGGCGCAACCGGCCTCGATCGCGGCGAACACGTACTTCGGCTGGAAGTGGATGTCCGCGATCACCGGGATCTGCGACTTGCGGGCGATGGTCGCCAGCGCGTCCGCGTCGTCCTGCGTCGGACACGCCACCCGTACGATCTGGCAGCCGGACGCCGTCAGCTCGGCGATCTGCTGGAGCGTGGCCCCGATGTCCGACGTACGCGTCGTCGTCATCGACTGCACCGACACCGGCGCGTCTCCGCCCACGGCCACCGAACCGACCTGGATCTGCCGGCTCTTCCGGCGCTCGGCGAGTTTGGTCGGAACGGACGGCATGCCGAGAGAAATCGCAGTCATCTGCTGTGCAACCCCAAGTTGTGGTTCAAGGTCCGGTCCCGTGAACAGCGGGCTCCAGGCTTCGAGATTACGGCACGTGCCCAGGCCCGAGCACATCCCGCACGTAAACCCACTCATTGGAGAACGGCCCGGCCCACAGGGTGCCGGGCCGCCATGAACACCGCGTGAACCCGGGATTCCGACCGGGTTCACGCATGGGACAGCCTGCCGTTCGGGCGGCAGCCCCGTCGTCCCGTGTGCCGCACGCCATCTGCGGCCTCGAACCAAGCCCGTGATATCGATCCTGTAGGGCGGCAGCTTCGGCTCACGGCACAGGACGGTTCCTGGAGCATCGCGGTAGAGCATGCTCACGGTCTCCGGCCAGGTACCGTCCTCAAACCAGCGAGTTCGACGCGGCTGCAGCTTGCCGGGTGCCCCGTACTTCTCGGGAAGGTCTCGCCTACGAGCACGAGGACCGTACAGCCGCTCGACAACGAGACACGCGACGAAAACGGGGCTGTTCATCACAATGAGTGATGAACAGCCCCGTCTCCTGGGTATCGGGCCGCGCCGTCAGCCGCTCAAGCGGACCGGGTTGACCACGTCCGCCACCAGGACGAGGAGCGTGAAGCAGATGAAGATCCCGGCCACCACATAGGCCACCGGCATCAACTTCGCCACATCGAACGGACCGGGGTCCGGGCGCTTGAGCACCTTCGCCGTGTTCCGTCGCAGCGCCTCCCACAGGGCACCCGCGACATGGCCGCCGTCGAGCGGCAGCAGCGGGAGCATGTTGAAGAGGAAGAGGGACAGGTTGAAGCCCGCCACCAGCATCAACGCCAACGCCAGCTGTTGGGTGGGCGGGATGTCCAGGGTGAAGATCTCGCCGCCCACGCGGGCCGCGCCGACCACGCCCATCGGGGAGTCCGCCTCACGTTCGCCGCCGTCGAAGGCGGCGTTCCACAGGGCGGGGATCTTGCCGGGCAGGCCGGCGATGGAGTCGACGGCCTCGCCCATCCGGTCGCCCATCCAGGTCACCGAGTCGCCGAAGTCCTGGCGGACGATGCCGCTGGCCGCGCTGAAGCCGAGGAAGCCGGCCGTGACGTACTGGCCCTCGACGATCTGACCGCTGGAGTCCTTCTTCGCGACCTGGTTCGTGGCGATCTTCGCGTGGAGGGTGACCTGCTCGCCCTCACGGTCGACGACGATCGCCACCTCCTTGCCGGGGTTCGCGCGGATCTCGTCCGAGAGCTTGTTCCAGGTGTCGACCTGGACCCCGCCGAAGGAGAGGATCTTGTCGCCCGCCTTGAGGCCGGCCGCAGCGGCCGGGGAGGCCGCGTCGGTCTTGCGGCAGTCGTCGCGGCCCTCGCTCTGGGCGATGACGCACTGGGAGACCGAGCTGACGCTGGTGGTCTGCTGCGAGACGCCGAAGCCCATGAGGACGGTCAGGAACAGGGCCGCCGCGAGGATCAGGTTCATGAACGGGCCCGCGAACATCACGATGACCCGTTTCCAGGGCTTGCGCGTGTAGAACAGGCGCTTCTCGTCGCCCGGCTGCAGTTCCTCGAAGGACTGGGCGCGCGCGTCCTCGATCATCACGCGCCAGGGAGAGGTCGAGCGGGCCTCGATGCGGCCGTCCGGGCCCGGCGGGAACATACCGATCATGCGGATGTAGCCGCCGAACGGGATCGCCTTGATGCCGTACTCGGTCTCGCCCTTCCTGCGCGACCAGATCGTCGGGCCGAAGCCGACCATGTACTGCGGTACGCGGATGCCGAAGAGTTTCGCCGTGGACAGATGCCCCAGCTCGTGCCAGCCGATCGACACCAGCAGGCCGATCACGAAGACGACTATGCCGAGAATCATCATCAGTGTCGTCATGCACGGGCCTCCACGGTCGCCGTCGCCTGCTCTGTCTTCGTCTGCTGTGTCAGTTCCCGGGCCCTCGCCCGCGCCCAGGTCTCCGCCTCAAGGACGTCCGCGAAGGTCAGGGAAGTTCCCGTACGAGGGGTGCCGTGCTCCTCGACCACCCTGGTCACGGTCTCCATGATTCCGTTGAAGGGCAGTCCGCCGCTGCGGAACGCCTCGACGCACTCCTCGTTGGCCGCATTGAACACCGCGGGGGCCGTGCCAGCGAGCTGCCCGACATGCCGGGCGAGGCCGACCGACGGGAACGCCTCGGTGTCGAGCGGGAAGAACTCCCACGTCGACGCCCTGCTCCAGTCGAACGCGGGTGCCGCGTCCGGGACCCGCTGGGGCCAGCCGAGGCCGATCGCGATGGGGCCGCGCATGTCGGGGGGCGTGGCCTGGGCCAGTGTCGATCCGTCCGTGAACTCAACCATCGAGTGGACATACGACTGCGGGTGCACGACCACCTCAATGCGGTCGAAGGGAATGTCGTAGAGGAGGTGTGCCTCGATCACCTCCAGGCCCTTGTTGACGAGCGTCGCGGAGTTGATCGTGATCACCGGGCCCATCGCCCAGGTGGGGTGCGCGAGCGCGTCCTCGACCGTCACATCGGCCAGTTCTGCCTTCGTACGGCCGCGGAAGGGGCCGCCGGACGCGGTGACCACGAGCTTGCGCACATCGGACCGGGTGCCGGCCGCCAGGGCCTGGAACAGTGCCGCGTGCTCGGAGTCGACCGGGATGATCTGGCCCGGCTTGGCGAGCGCCTTGACCAGTGGGCCGCCGACGATGAGGGATTCCTTGTTGGCGAGCGCGAGGGTGCGGCCCGCCTCCAGGGCGGCGAGGGTCGGGGCGAGGCCGATGGAGCCGGTGATGCCGTTCAGCACCGTGTGGCAGTCGGTGGCGGCGAGGTGGGTGGCCGCCTCCGGTCCGGCGAGTATCTCGGGGAGCGGTTCCCCTGCGCCGTACCGCGCGCTCAGCGCCTCGCGCAGGGCCGGTACGGCCTCCTCCTGGGCGACCGCGACCCTGGCTGCGCGCAGTCGGTGGGCCTGCTCGGCCAGGAGCGCGACCCTGCCGCCCGCGGCGGAGAGCCCGGTGACCCGGAAGCGGTCCGGGTTGCGCAGCACGAGGTCGATGGCCTGGGTGCCGATCGACCCGGTGGAACCGAGGATCACCACGTCCCGCGGACCGTCTCCGGCGACGGGGTCGAAGACGAGGTGTGGGTCTGCGAGTGGGGCTGGACTGTCGGTCATCCCTCCATTGTGGCCGCTGCCACCGGCAGTGAGGACAGGGCGTCCCTCGGGTGAGTGCCAGGTGAGTGGTGTGGTGGACGTCTTGTCGGTTCTCCGTATGGGATGAGCGGAAATCTCCGTGGGGTCGTAGCCCTCGTGCTCGTACTCGACGATCGGTTCACGGCCGAGGGTCCGGCGCGGTCCATGCCGTCGCGCGGGTAGCCGGTCGCCCGGCCGGCGGGCGTCGAGCAGATCGTCGAGGTGCCCACCTTCGGTCCGCCGGCGGGTCGAAGGTGGGCAGCGGCGCCCTCGCCCCGCCGGCGACCAGGGCGAGCGCGCAGTCGTTCAGGGGCACCGCGGGCTCGTCCAATCGTTGCGTACGCTCCACAGGGCGCCCACGGATCAGCGGATGGGGCGGTGGACGTTCTCCTGTTCCGTCGGGCCAGGTGTGGCGTCCGCGATCCAGGGGCCCTCCCCCGAGAGGTCGACGACGCCCTCCTCCAGCCAGGTGTACGTGCCGGCGAGGACGCCCTTGACCACCGCGCGGTCGACGTCGTCGGTGTTGGTCCACAGGCGGCCGAAGAGTTCCTCGACGCGGACGCGGGCCTGGCGGCAGAAGGCGTCGGCGAGCTGGTAGGCCTCGCGGCCGTTCTGCCCCTGGGAGCGCAGGAGTTCGGCGCGTACGCAGGCCGCGCTCATCGCGAAGAGTTCGGCGCCGATGTCGACGATCCGGCCGAGGAATCCCTGCTTGGTCTCCATCCGGCCCTGCCAGCGGGACATGGCGTAGAAGGTGGAGCGGGCCAGCTTGCGGGCACTGCGCTCGACGTACCGCAGATGCGGCGACAGGTCGACGCCGTCGTTGCGCTTGAACTCGGCGTACGAGTTCGGGAGTTGTCCGGCCCCGGTGACCAGCTTGGGCAGCCACTTGGCGTAGAAGACACCGGCGTTCGCGCCCGCCCTCGCCTTGTCCGACAGCGACTTCTCTGGGTCGATGAGGTCGCCCGCGACCGACAGATGGGCGTCGACCGCCTCGCGCGCGATCAGCAGATGCATGATCTCCGTCGAGCCCTCGAAGATGCGGTTGATGCGGAGGTCGCGCAGGATCTGTTCGGCGGGGACCGCCCGTTCCCCGCGGGCCGCGAGCGACTCCGCGGTCTCGAAGCCGCGTCCACCGCGGATCTGGACGAGTTCGTCCGCCATCAGCCAGGCCATCTCGGAGCCGTACAGCTTGGCGAGAGCGGCCTCGATGCGGATGTCGTTGCGGTTCTCGTCGGCCATCTGGGAGGAGAGGTCCAGGACGGCTTCCAGGGCGAAGGTGGTGGCCGCGATGAAGCTGATCTTCGCGCCGACCGCCTCGTGCAGCGCGACCGGCCTGCCCCACTGCTCCCGTACGCCCGACCACTCCCGGGCGATCTTCAGGCACCACTTCCCGGCACCGACACACATGGCGGGCAGGGACAGCCGGCCCGTGTTCAGGGTCGTCAGGGCGATCTTGAGGCCCGCGCCCTCGGGGCCGATCCGGTTGGCGGCCGGGACACGCACCCGGTGAAGGCGGGTGACGCCGTTCTCCAGGCCGCGCAGGCCCATGAAGGCGTTGCGATGCTCGACGGTGACGCCCTCGGAGGAGGTCTCGACGACGAACGCGGTGATGCCGCCCTTGTGGCCCTCGGACTTCGGTACGCGGGCCATGACGACGAGGAGGTCGGCGACGACTCCGTTGGTCGTCCAGAGCTTCACCCCGTCCAGGACGTAGTCGTCGCCGTCCGGTACCGCGCTGGTGGCCAGCCGCGCCGGGTCGGAGCCGACGTCCGGCTCCGTCAGCAGGAACGCGGAGATGTCGGTGCGGGCGCAGCGCGGCAGGAACGCGTCCTTCTGTTCCTGGGTGCCGAAGAGCTTCAGGGGCTGCGGTACGCCGATCGACTGATGGGCGGAGAGCAGCGCGCCCAGCGCCGGGTTCGCGGAGCCGACGAGGGCGAGGGCCTTGTTGTAGTACACCTGGGTGAGGCCGAGGCCGCCGTACTTGGTGTCGATCTTCATACCGAGGGCACCGAGCTCCTTGAGCCCGTTGATCACCTCGTCCGGGATCTGTGCCTCGCGCTCGATGCGGGCCGCGTCGATCTTCGTCTCGCAGAAGTCGCGCAGCCTGGCGAGGAACTCCTCGCCGCGCTGCGCGTCCTCGGCGGGCGGGAGCGGGTGCGGGTGGATGAGGTCGAGCCGGAAGCGGCCGAGGAACAGTTCCTTGGCGAAGCTGGGCTTGCGCCAGCCCTGTTCCCTGGCGGCTTCCGCCACCTGGCGGGCTTCCCGTTCGGTGACGGTGGGTTTGACTGGGCTTGCGGACATTGAGGCACACCTCGCCGCGAATCGGGATCTTGAGGACCGTACGTTACTGATCGGTGCTACTCGATCGTTGGTACCCGATTACGGGCGACCTCACCAGTCCTCGCGCAGCCGTCCGGCCGAAGCGGGCCCCCGCCCGTCAGCCGATGTCGACGGAATAGGTCCTGGTGTCCAGGCGTCCCGTGCCCTTGAAGACCTCGGTGCCGGCCTCGATGCCGGAGACGTACTTGTCGTTGGTGAGCAGTTTGCGGCGGACCAGGGCCTGGGTGAAATCGTCGAGGTTGAGGGTGGCCCTGGTGGTGTTGGCGCGGCGGACGAAGGAGTGGACCTTCCAGCCGATGTCGCCCTCGTAGATGTCCCACATCGCGCCGCCGAGGCTGACGCTCGCCACCTTGGTGCCGAGCGGCCCGGCGCCGCCCTGGCGGTTGAGCCAGATCATGATCTCGTCGGTGGGCTGGTCCTGCCAGTCCGCGGTGTTCTTGGTGTGCAGCCACAGGTCGTAGGCGACGTTCATGACGCCGGGGTCCGAGCTGACGGAGAAGTCCCAGGTGGTCCGCACCGGCTTGCGGTCGCCGACGCGGATCGGCAGCTGGGTGGCGGTCCTGTCGGTCTTCCAGCCCCAGTGCCAGCCGAGGACCGTACTGGCGTACGTCTTGACGTCGTAGTCCTTGCCGGTGGCACTGTTGGCCCAGCTGTAGTCCGTGCCCCAGGAGATGGTGGAGCCGGACCGGGAGTTGTCCCAGACGCACTGGGAGCCGACGGCCTTCTCCTGGTTCCAGAGGTTGTTGTTGACGTAGTACTTGCCGAGCGTGATGGTGTCGAAGGCCGCGCACTTCCTGCTCGACTCGTCCGCCTGCGCGACGGTGACACCGGCGGCGGCCGCGAGGGCGACCGTCGCGGAGGCGAAGGTCTTCGCCTTCTTGGAGAGGCGCGGTCTGCGGTGTTGCATGGAGGTCCTTCCGAACGACGTTTCGCGTAGCACTCCTCAGTGGCCACCGACGGGTGCGAAAGTTGCCATGCCGTCCGGGAAAGCCCCGAGAAACCTTGTCGAAGCGCTTCGACAACATATGGACACCCACCCCCGGTGGGGTTACTGTCGTTGCACCCCTCACTCGCCGCTATCCCTCGCCGTTATCCGTCATCGTTATCCGTTACGCGCACTGTCGAAGCGCTTCACACAATGCTTGGAGAGCTGGATGGTCACCCTCGCCGAGGTCGCCCAGCACGCCGGAGTCTCGGCGAGCACGGTGAGCTATGTCCTCAGCGGCAAGCGGTCCATCTCCGCGGGCACCCGGCAGCGGGTCGAGCAGAGCATCCAGCAGCTCGGCTACCACCCGAACGCGGGCGCCCGGGCGCTGGCGAGCAGCCGTTCCAACATCATCGCCCTGATGGTCCCGCTGCGTACGGACATGTACGTACCGGTGATGATGGAGATCGCCATCGCCGTCGCCACGAACGCCCGCACCCATGGGTACGACGTCCTGCTGCTCACCGGCGAGGAGGGCCCCGACGCCGTGCGCCGGGTGACCGGCAGCGGGCTCGCCGACGCGATGATCCTGATGGACGTCGAACTCGACGACGAGCGGCTGCCGTTGCTGCGCGGGACGGACCAGCCGTCGGTACTCATCGGGCTGCCGGCCGCCACCGAGGGCCTGACCTGCGTCGATCTCGACTTCGGGGCCACGGGCGCGCTGTGCGCCGAACACCTCGCACAGCTCGGGCACCGCGACATCGCTGTCATCGGTGAGGCGCCCGCGGTCTACGAACGGCACACCGGTTTCGCCGAGCGCACGCTCGACGGACTCCGTTCACGGTCACGGGAGTTGGGGGTACGGGTACTGCACCGGCCGTGCGAGGGCGGGTACGACGCGATGACCGTGACCCTGGCCCGGATCTTCGACGAACGGCCGGGCACCACGGGGTTCGTCGTGCAGAACGAGTCGGCGGTCGAACCGCTGCTCGCGCTGCTGCGCCAGCAGGGACGGGCGGTGCCGGAGGACGTGTCGGTCATCGCCGTCTGCCCGGACCAGGTCGCCACCCAGGCGTCGGTGCGGCTGACGTCCGTCGCCATTCCGGCGCAGGAGATGGGGCGCCGCGCCGTGGAACTGCTGATCGCGAAGCTCGACGGGCGCGGGATCGACGAAGTCGCCCTTATTTCACCCGAGTTGACGGTGAGGGCGAGTACGGGGCCGGCCCCGGTCACTTCCTGAACCGGCTACCTCCCGATCCGACCACCACAACCGACCACCACACCCGTGCACCCGTGCACCCGTGCACCCGACACCCGTACATCCGGCAGGCGTCGGACACCCCTGCCTGTCCCGGTCCGGCAGCGCCGAGCCGCATCCCCCTCCCCACTCCTTCCTTCAGGAGCCGCCACGTGAACCAGCCCGCCGAACACCGGCCCCCCTCAGGCGCGGTCAGCCTCGCGCAGTCCTCCCCCACCATCGGCATGTTCCGTGAGCGGGACGGTGCGCTGGAGTGGAGCGGCCGACAGGAGACCGTACGGATAGAGCCCTGGGGCCCGGACGCGGTCCGGGTCCGGACGCGGCTCGGCGGGCCGGTCCTGGAGGGGCTGCCGGGTGCCCTCCTGGACGAGCCTGAGTCGACGCCCTGCACCGTCAAGATCGAGGACGGGCACGGCCAGTTGACCGTCGGAGCGCTGACCGTCGAGGTGAGCGCCGAGGGTCTGATCCGCTTCCTGCGCACCGACGACGCGGCCGAGCTGCTCGCCGAGGAACGGGCACACTTCTGGTGGCCGGGCTCGCGCCTCTACACCGCCGTTGGCAACGGCTACCACCGGCTGGAGCAGCGGTTCGCCGCCTACGAGGACGAGAAGCTGTACGGGCTCGGCCAGCACCAGCACGGTCTGTTCGACCAGAAGGGTGTCGTGCTGGACCTGGTACAGCGCAACGCCGAGGTGTCCGTGCCGGTGCTCACCTCCAGCCGCGGTTACACCCTGCTGTGGAACAGTCCGGCGATCGGGCGGGTGGAGCTGGCGGGCAACGGGACGCGCTGGGTGGCGGATTCGGCCCGGCAGATCGACTACTGGATCACCGCCGGGCAGCCGGCCGACGCCCAGCGGCGCTACAGCGCGGTGACGGGCCGTACGCCGATGCTGCCGGAGTGGGCGGCGGGCTTCTGGCAGTGCAAGCTGCGCTACCGCACGCAGGACGAACTCCTCGACGTGGCAAGGGAGTACAAGCGGCGCGGGCTGCCGCTGCGCGCCATCGTGTGCGACTTCTTCCACTGGACGCATCTGGGCGACTGGAAGTTCGACCCGGCCGAGTGGCCCGACCCGGCCGCCATGGTCGCGGAGTTGGCTGAGATGGGTGTCAAACTCGTCGTCTCCGTCTGGCCTTCGGTGTCGCCGCTCTCCGAGAACCACGAACTCATGGAGCAACGCGGCTACTTCATCGGCACGCAGTACGGCCCGATGGCGCACGCGGACTGGCCGGACAAGGGCGTCGCGTCCACCGTCCAGGTCGCCTTCTACGACGCGACGAACCCCGAGGCCCGGGACTTCCTCTGGTCGAAGATCCGTGACAACTATCTTGCCCCGTACGGCATCACCGCCTTCTGGCTGGACGCCTGCGAGCCGGAACTGAAGCCGGGCTTCCCGGAGAACCTGCGGTACTGGGCGGGACCCGGCCTGGAGGTCGGCAACCTCTACCCGGTCGAGAACGCCCGCACGTTCCACGAGGGCCTGATCGCGTCCGGCGAGGACGAGGTGATCAGCCTCAACCGCTCGGCGTGGGCGGGCAGTCAGCGTTACGGCGCCGCGCTGTGGTCCGGCGACATCGGCGTCGACTTCCCGACCCTGCGCCGCCAGATCGCGGCCGGTCTCAACACCGCCCTCTCCGGCATCCCCTGGTGGAACACCGACATCGGCGGCTTCCACGGCGGCGACCCGGACGACCCGGCGTACCGCGAGGTGATGGTCCGCTGGTTCCAGTTCGGCGCGTTCTCCCCGCTGATGCGGCTGCACGGTTTCCGCGACCCGGGCATGCCGCTGGGCCCCGACATGACCGGCGGTCCCAACGAGGTGTGGTCGTACGGCGAGGAGGCCGGCGCGATCATGGAGCGGTACGTCCGGTTGCGGGAGCGCCTGAAGCCGTACGTACTGCGGGTCATGCGCGAGGCGCACGAGGAGGGGCTGCCGGTGATGCGCCCGCTGTTCCTGGAGTTCCCCGACGACCCGGCAACCTGGTCGGTCGACGACGCCTATCTCTTCGGCCCCGACGTGCTGGTCGCCCCGGTCCTGACGGCGGGGGCGACGGCCCGTACGGCGTACCTTCCGGCGGGGGCGGCCTGGACGGACGCGTGGACCGGTGAGACGTACGAGGGCGGTGCGGCCGTGACGGTCGACGCGCCGCTGGACCGGATCCCGCTGTTCCTGCGGGACGGGGCGAGTCTCCCGGTCACCGAGTAGCCGCAGCGGCCGGTTCGGGGAGCTGGCTCAGGGGCCCGGCTCAGGGGCCCGGCTCAGGGCCGGCTGGCCAGCTCAAGGCCGGTTCGGGGCCCGACTCAAGGCCGATTCAGGGGCCGGCTCAGGGCTGGCTCAAGGTGCCGGCTCGGGGGCTCCCGACTCAGGGCCGGTCCA